>JAUXLW010000092.1 GCA_030623545.1 Acidimicrobiia bacterium
CCCATCAAGGCGCGGGCCGAGGAGGCCGCAGGGAAAGATCGTTCTGCTCGCCTGATTGAAGCCGGTGGCGGCAAGCGGTTGATCGAGGCCGGAGGCGGTAAGCGCAAAGGTGAATCCCACCGGGTTGATACCGGGTCGGCCGCGAGCGAGTTTCAGAGTGCCAGGGCCGAGAGCGACGAGGGCGTCGACGATCTGGCGGTCGAGACTGAGGCGGCCGAGGACGTCGATCTCAAAGCGGCAGTTGAAACCACAGAGACTGTCAAGGCGACTGAGGCGGCGGATCTCAAAGCGGCAGTTGAAACCGCGGAGACCGAAGGGACACCCAAGGCGAAACCGAAATCAGCCGACACCGACGCAGAGGTTGAGCCCGAAAGCGGTGACGCCGCCGAGGAGGACGCCTGATGTTGATGCCCAAGCGGACCAAATTCCGCAAGCAACACCGGGGGCGCCGGGCCGGCACCACCAAGGGCGGTGGCAGCGTGACCTTTGGGGACTACGGGCTGCAAGCGCTCGGGGCAGGCTGGATTACCGCCCGCCAAATCGAGGCCGCTCGAATCGCCATGACCCGTCACATCAAGCGTGGAGGCAAGGTGTGGATCACGATCTTCCCCGATAAGCCGGTCACCGAAAAGCCGGCTGAGACCCGGATGGGCTCCGGGAAGGGCAACCCCGAATATTGGGTAGCCGTCGTGAAGCCGGGACGAGTGATGTTCGAGCTTTCGGGGGTAGCCGAGCCACTGGCGCGCGAAGCGATGCGCCTGGCAGGCCACAAGTTGCCGATCCGCACCAAATTTGTGACCCGGGAGGACACATGAAGGCCGCCGAGCTTCGCAGCATGTCGTACGACGACCTGGCGGAAAAGCTGGACGAGTCCAAGAAGGAATTGTTCAACCTTCGGTTCCAATTCGCGACGAATCAGCTCGACAACACCGCCCGGCTCGGTCAGGTTCGCCGCGAGATAGCCCGTATCGCCACGATCATGCGGAACATGGAGATTGAGGCCTACTACGCCACGGAGGCGGCCAATGACTGATCGTCCAAGGCGCAAGAGCAGGGTCGGCGTCGTCGTGTCGGATAAGCGCGACCGGACCGTTACGGTTGAGGTTTCTTCCACCGTGCTGCACCAGCGGTACAAGAAGACCATCAACACAAGCACGAGGTTCCACGCCCACGATGAAGCCAACGATGCCCGCATGGGCGACACGGTTCGTCTCGAGGAGACCAGGCCCTACTCGAAGACCAAGCGGTGGCGGGTGGCCGAGATCATAGAGCGAGCACAGTAACGATGATTCAACAAGAAAGCCGACTTCGAGTTGCCGACAACAGCGGGGCCCGTGAGGTCCTCTGCATTCGCGTGCTCGGTGGCTCGGGACGGCGCTACGCCTACGTCGGTGACGAGATTGTTTGCACCGTCAAGGACGCCATTCCGGGCGGGGCTGTGAAGAGGGGAGAGGTTGTCCGCGCCGTGGTGGTCCGCACGAAGAAGGAACGCCGCCGGAGCGATGGCACCTACATTCGCTTCGATGAGAACGCATGCGTCTTGCTCGACGAGCAAAGGCAGCCGCGGGGCACACGGATCTTTGGCCCGGTGGCGCGGGAGCTGCGCGACAAGAAGTTCATGCGTATCGTTTCGCTGGCTCCGGAGGTCTTGTAATGAAGCTTCGCTCAGGGGATCTAGTGAAGGTCATCACCGGCAAGGACGCCGGCAAAGAGGCCAAGATCGCTCGCATCATTCCCAAGAAGGGCCGTCTGATAGTGGAAGGGGTAGCAACCGCCAAGCGACATGAGAGACCAAGTGGCCAGACGATGCAGGGGGGGATCGTCGACAAGGACATGCCGATTGACGCTTCCAACGTGATGATTATCTGCAGCAAGTGCGGACCGACCAGGATCGGTGCCCGCTTCAAGGCCGACGGCACCAAGGTTCGAATCTGCGTGAAGTGTGAGGCGGACCTATGAGCCCGCGGCTAAAAGAGCAGTACGTGGCCGAGCTGAGAGCAGCTTTGCAAGAGGACCTCGGGCTCGACAACGTCATGCAAGTTCCCCGCCTCACCAAAATCGTGGTCAACATGGGCCTGGGAGACGCTTTGACCGACTCCAAGATCGTGGATGGAGCTCGCCAGGACCTCGCCATAATCACCGGTCAGGCACCCAGGGTGAATAAGGCCCGGAAGTCGATCGCCAACTTCAAACTGCGGCAAGGCAACGAGGTCGGTGTATCTGTCACCATGCGAGGTGATCGCATGTATGAGTTCCTGGACAGGTTGATTTCACTCGCAATACCCAGGGTGCGTGACTTCCGGGGCTTGAACCCGCGTTCGTTCGACGGGCGAGGCAATTATACGTTTGGCGTGACCGAGCAGCTGATCTTCCCGGAAATCGATTACGACGAGGTCGGCAAGATCGAAGGCATGGATATAACCATCGTCACCTCGGCCACAGATGACGCAGGCGGAAGAGCCTTGCTGCAAGCTTTTGGGTTCCCGTTTCGTCAAGAGGAGGCCACCGTTTAAATGGCTAAGAAAGCACTAATCGCCAAGGCCAACCGCAAGCCGAAGTACCCGGTGCGGGCCTACAACCGGTGTCGACGTTGCGGTCGCCCGAGAGCCTACATTCGCAAGTTCGGCATGTGCCGAATCTGTGTTCGCGAGCTGGCCCATCGTGGCGAGCTCCCCGGCGTGAGAAAGGCTTCCTGGTAGTGGTTACCGATCCAATCGCCGACATGCTCACTCGCATCCGCAACGCCAACATGCGGTTGTTGAAGGACGTCAGCATGCCGTCCTCAAAGGCCAAGGAAGAGGTCGCCAAGATCCTGGCCGCCGAAGGTTTTATAGCCGGTTTTGAGGTGACTCCGGCCGATCCCGGCAAGGAGCTGACGTTGAGCTTGCGTTACACCGAGGACCGAGAGCGAGTCATCAACGGCCTGCGCCGTGTTTCCAAGCCGGGTCGACGGGTATATCGCGGCTCGAAGGATCTTCCCTGGGTCCAGGGCGGGCTCGGGGTGGTGATCGTGTCGACATCGCAGGGCTTGTTAGTGGACCGCGAGTGTCGCCGGCGACGACTTGGCGGCGAGATACTTTGTGAGGTTTGGTAAGTCATGAGTCGAATAGGCAAACAGCCGATACTGCTGCCGGAGGGCGTCGAGGTTGCAATCAATGATCAGGTCGTTGCGGTCAAGGGCGCCAAAGGAACGCTGGAGCGGACCTTCCCTGAGGAGGTCAGCTTTGCTCAGGAGGACGGAACCGTGCGCGTCGAGCGCAACAGCGACGAGCGTCGCGCTCGAGCAATGCACGGCCTGTCACGGGCCTTGCTGGCCAACATGGTGGCCGGCGTTTCGGAAGGGTTCACGAGGGAGCTTCAACTCGTTGGTGTTGGATATCGGGCAGCCCTCAAGGGCAACAAGCTCGAGCTTCAGGTCGGTTTCTCCCATTCTGTAGAGATCGAAGCTCCCGACGGTATCGACTTCGAGGTTCCGGAGCCGACCCGAATCATCATCAGTGGTATCGACAATGAACGGGTCGGGCAGGTCTCGGCCAATGTTCGCAAGGTGCGGCCCCCGGAGCCATACAAGGGCAAGGGCATCCGATATGTGGATGAGTACGTTCGCCGGAAGGCCGGCAAGGCTGGAGCACCCGGGGCGGCAGTTTGATGGACCGTCGTAAAGCCCGTGATCGGCGCCATCGCCGGGTCCGCAAGAAGGTTCGTGGAACCGCCGAGCGGCCCCGCCTGGTGGTGTTCAAATCCAACCGCTATATCTACGCCCAGGTCGTCGATGACGACAGCGGCCGCACCCTGGCGGCGGCATCTTCGCTGGAGAAAGCCTTACGGGCCAAATCTCTCTCGCGTGAAACTGCCACCGAGGTGGGAAAGCTGGTGGTGCAGCGCGCCAAGGGAGCAGGCGTCGAGCAGGTCGTTTTCGACCGTGGCGGCTATCCGTACCACGGCCGGGTCCAGGCGCTGGCCGAAGCGGTCCGTGAAGCGGGAGTGAGGTTCTAAATCATGACTTCGAGAAGAAGAGGCACTGCCGATCGCACCGATGGGATCCAACTTGACGAGCGGGTTATTCACGTGAACCGGGTCGCCAAGGTCGTTAAAGGTGGCAGGCGATTCTCGTTCACTGCGCTGGTTGCGGTAGGCGACAACAAGGGCAAGGTGGGCGTCGGTTATGGCAAGGCGAAAGAGGTGCCGGCCGCCATTCAGAAAGCGATCGAGATTGCCCGCAAGGAAATGTTCGTAGTGCCCATGGCGGGCACGACGATCGTTCATCAGATCATCGGGCGCCACAGCGCCTCTCGAGTGCTCCTCAAGCCGGCCTCTCCTGGCACTGGAGTCATCGCGGGTGGAGCGGTGCGCCAGATCCTCGAAGCTGCCGGCATTCGCGACGTGTTGGCCAAGAGCCTTGGCTCACCTACTCACATCAACGTGGCCCGTGCCACCGTTGCCGGCCTAAAGGGCCAGCGGCGGCCAGAAGATGTTGCCTCCCTGCGCGGCAAGACTGCAGAGGAAATTACCCCTCCGGCACTGCTCGGGTCGTACCGGTCAACAGAGATCTCCCGCCGTAATTCGGCGGATGCAGGACACTAGATGGCTAAGAAGGTCAAGATCACTTTGAAGAAGAGTCCCATTGGCGAGAAGCCCAAAACGAGGGCGACTGTTCGCAGCCTCGGATTACGGAGGATTCGCCAGACAGTTGAGCATGCCGACAGCCCCGACCTGAGAGGGATGCTTGCTCGCGTGCGGCATCTCGTGGATGTGGAGTAAGGGATGAAGCTTCATCACCTCAAACCGGCTCCCGGTTCGAAAAAGCGCAAGATTCGCGTCGGGCGCGGCGAAGCCGGGCGCCGGGGCAAAACCGCGGGCCGTGGCACCAAAGGCACCGGGGCTCGTAACAAGCTGCGTCCGGGTTTTGAGGGTGGTCAACTTCCCCTTGCCCGGCGGGTTCCCAAGCTTCGAGGCTTCAATCGCCCGCAAAAGGAATACTTTGCCCTGGTCAACGTCGGGAGACTGAGCGGGTTTCCGGCCAAGAGCACGGTGGGCCCTGATGAACTGCGGGCTGCCGGGTTGGTGAAGAAGCGGGGCCGGGTCAAGGTGCTCGGTGAAGGAGAGCTCGAGCATGCCGTTACGGTTCGGGCCCACGCCTTTAGCCTGGGTGCCGTTGAGAAGATCAAAGCGGCGGGCGGCACCGTCGAAGTGATCGACTAGAGGAGGTCGCGAACAGTGCTGTCCGTCTTCCGGAATATGTTTCGTATTCCGGACCTACGCCGCAAGATTTTCTTTACCCTGTTCATCTTCCTCGTGTATCGGGTCGGAACTGCGATCCCATCGCCTGGTGTCGATCTTGATGCGGTGGACCTGATCGCTCAGCAGGGCGAGTCGGGCGGAGTCATTGGGCTCATCAACCTGTTCAGTGGCGGCGCCCTCGAGCAACTGTCGGTTTTCGCTCTCGGAGTGCTTCCCTACATAACCGCGTCGATCATCATGCAGCTGCTCACCGTTGTGATCCCCCGTCTGCAAAAATTGCAGGAGGAGGGGGAGTCAGGCCGGCAGATCATCACTCACTGGACCCGGTACGCCACAGTGGCGCTCGCTGTGTTGCAGTCAACCGGCATCAGCTGGCTCATGGCGAACGGTCAACTGACGGGCGGAATCTCAATCATCCCGGATTACAACACCGGCACTGCAGTACTGATTGTTACCACCCTCACCGCCGGCACAGCGTTTGTGATGTGGCTCGGTGAGCTGATCACTCAGCGAGGCGTCGGCAACGGTATGTCGTTGATCATCTTCATCAGCATTGTCAGTGCGTTCCCGGCCC
>JAUXLW010000168.1 GCA_030623545.1 Acidimicrobiia bacterium
CAGGGCTCGGCGCCCCGGCCCGAAGGGGCCAAGTTCCTGGTTTCTTCAGAAGGCGACATGGAAGGCTCGGTTTCCGGAGGCTGCGTCGAGAACGATGTTTTTTTGCATGCCCAGGAGGTACTGGCATCTGGAGAGCCCCGCCTGGTTACCTATGGAATCGCCGACGAAGACGCGTTCGAGGTCGGCCTGGCATGCGGCGGGACAATTCAGGTTCTGATCGAGCAGTGGTGATTGAGGCCATTACCGGGCTAGTGGCCGACGAGCGGCTTGGGGCCGTAGCCACGATCGTCGGCGGGCCGGGTCTCGGCGGCAAAGCTGTCCTCGACTTCGAGAACGGCTACATAGCCGGGGAGTTGCCAGACGACCTCGCCGACGATGTCGCCGCCGACGCCAAGGCGCTGATGGAGCACGAACAGAACCGCACGCTTGCTTATGGCGACACAGAGGTGTTCATCGAAACCGTGGCACCTCTGCCCCACCTTGTTGTGTTCGGAGCTGTTCACGTCGCTCAGCCGCTATCGACCATGGCACACCAGCTCGGGTTTCACGTCACCATCAGCGATGCTCGCCCGGCGTTCACCACAAACGAGAGGTTTCCAGATGCGGATCGCGTGCTGGTCGGTTGGCCCGATGAGCTGAAAGACGAGATCCAGCTGGATCGCCGCACCTATGTGGTTCTGCTGAGTCACGACGCACGTTTTGAAGATCCGGTGCTTCCGTGGGTTCTGGATAGCCCGGTCAAGTACATCGGGGCCATGGGGTCGCGGCGAACCTCGGCAAAGAGGGTCGAAAAGCTCAAGGGGCTTGGCTACTCCGATGAGCAAATCGGCCGCATCCACGGTCCGGTCGGTCTCGACATCGGTGCCGAACAGCCCGCCGAGACGGCGATATCGATCCTCGCCGAGATGATCCAGGTCCGGTACGGCTCCGGCACAGGCGAATCTCTACGGGGAATGGCTCGCCGCATCCACGCCCAGCGCACCGACGACAAGGGTGACGGCGCCGACACGTAGGAGTCCGCACCTATTCTGCTCACATGTCGCTGATCGCCGATCTGTCGGAGCGTTTCGCAGTTGCCTTCGAAAAGCTCGGTCTCGATCCTTCACTGGGAATAGTGACTGTGTCCGATCGCAGTGATCTGGCCCAGTTTCAATGCAACGGAGCGCTGGCCGCCGCTAAGGCGGCCGGGAGGGCGCCCCGCGATATTGCCGAGGACGTTGTGGGCGGGGCCGCCGATCCGGATGTCTTCTCGGAGCTGAGTGTGGCCGGTGCCGGTTTCATCAACATCAAGCTGACCGACCAATTTCTCGGACAGTGGCTGGCTTCGGTGGCCGCAGACGGTCGTTTCGGTGCTCAGCGCCACACCGGCAATGGCAAAGTGCTCGTCGATTTCGGAGGACCAAACGTCGCCAAAGCCATGCATGTTGGCCATCTGCGCGCGTCCCTGATCGGCGATTCGCTGCAAAAGATCTTTCGCTGGGCGGGCTATGACGTGATTTCTGATATCCACATCGGGGATTGGGGCACCCAGATGGGCCAGCTGCTGATTGAGGTGGAGCGGCGCTTCCCGGATCTTCCCTATTTTGATGCTGGCTACACCGGGCCGTACCCGGAGGAGGCACCGGTGACCCTCGACGACCTACAGGAGATGTATCCGGTGGTTGCGGCCCGCACCGACGAGGACCCGGAGGAGCGGGACCGGGCCCGCCGGGCCACACTCGAGCTGCAGCAGGGCAGAGCCGGTTATCTGGCGCTCTGGCAGCATTTCTGGAACGTCTCCCACGAAGCCCAGCAGGCTGATTTCGAGAAACTCGGCATCAGGTTCGACCTCTGGTACGGGGAGAGCACGGTTCATGATCGGGTTGCTCCCATGCTGGAGAAACTGGCAGCGGCGGGGACGATTGTCGAAGACGAGGGGGCCCAGATCATGGTGGTGGCGGAGGAAGGCGACAGGAAGGAGATACCGCCGCTGCTGTTGACCAAGTCCGACGGTGGCTACCTCTACGGCACCACCGACCTGGCCACAGTGGATCATCGTGTCGAAATGGGCGTCGGGCTCGCTCTATACGTAGTGGATGCCCGTCAGGCCTTGCACTTCGAGCAAGTGTTCCGAGCCGCCCACAAGTCGGGCATCGCTCCGCCGGAGATGATTCTCGAGCATGTTCCGTTCGGGACCATGAACGGCCCGGACGGCAAGCCCTTCAAGACAAGGGAAGGCGGGGTGCTCAAGCTCGATGATCTGATTGGCATGGTGACCGGGGCTGCCTATCGGAGGCTGGAGGAAGCGGAGCTTGCCACCAACTATGGCGAAGAAGAGCGACGGGAGATAAGTCGGCAGGTGGGTTTGGCTGCGCTGAAATACGGGGATCTTTCTAACCATCGCACTTCCAACTATGTGTTCGACCTCGACCGATTCACGTCTTTCGAAGGCAAAACCGGGCCCTACTTGCAGTACGGGGCGGTGCGCATCAAGTCGATTCTCCGCAGGGCCGGTGAGCGAGATCTGGCTCCCGGCGAGATCCTGGCACCGGCTAATGACGCTGAGCGGCAACTAATGCTCGTAGTGACCCGCTTTCCGGAGGTCCTCGACCGCTCAGTCGAATTCCGGGCTCCCAACCATCTCGCCGAGTACGCCTACGACATGGTTGTCGCGTTCAATCGCTTTTACGAGGCGTGCCACATTCTTCGCGAGGAGGACGCGGGCCGGCAGGCATCGTGGCTTCGCCTGGTGGAGGTCACCCTGGGTTTGCTCACGCTGTTGCTTGAGCTTCTCGGCATTGACGTGCCTGAGCGCATGTGACCGCGCTTCCGGGTTCGCTCCTCCCCGATAATGCCACCGTCTCGCAGGGAGGGAGTCTTGCGGTGGCCGGTTGCGACCTGCTGGCGCTGGCTGAAGAGTATGGCACTCCGCTGTTCGTCTACGACGAAGATCACATGCGAGCCCGATGCCGGGAAGCAGTGGCTGCCTTTCCAGACGGAGTTGCCTACGCTGCCAAGGCGTTTCTGTGCCAGGCGATGGCGAAGCTCGCATACGAGGAAGGTATGCATCTCGACGTTGCGACCGGGGGCGAGGTTCACATCGCGCTCGCAGCCGGGGTGCCCGCCGAGAGCCTGGTGTTCCATGGCAACAATAAATCGATGGCAGAGCTGCACGCGGGGCTCAGCGCCGAAGTCGGGCGGGTGGTGGTCGACTCCTTTGACGAGATCGACCGCATTGAGACCGTCGTCGGCGAGGGGCTTGCGCCACCCAGGGTTCTCATACGAGTCACGCCCGGGATCGAAGCCCACACTCATGAATACCTGCAAACCGGTGTAGCCGACTCCAAGTTCGGCTTCAGTCTGGCCGGCGGCGTCGCCGAGGAGGCCCTGGCGCGAGCTGAGAGATCCCCGGCAATGCAGCTCATGGGGATTCATGCCCACATCGGGAGTCAGGTTTTCGTCGTCGACTCGTTTGTGAAGGCTATTGGCCTCCTGGCTCCTCTCGTGCAGTCGATCGATGCTTCCGAGTTTTCCATCGGCGGAGGGCTCGGCGTGGCCTATGTGGAGGGAGAGTCGACTCCGTCAATCACCGAGTGGGCCGAAGCCGTGAAGGCAGCGGCGGACGCTACCGGAATCCGCTCACGGATACTGGCCGAGCCGGGCCGGGCCATTGTGGCTGCCGCGGCAATCACGCTCTACCGCGTTGGGACCCTCAAACGATTGAAAGGCGGTCGCATTTACGCGGCCGTCGACGGGGGAATGAGTGATAACCCCCGTCCCGTGCTGTATGGAAGCGGATACGAGGCTTTCTTGCCCCGGTCGGTTGAAGCTGATCGACATTTGTCTGTAAGGGTGGTGGGCAAGCACTGCGAGTCCGGAGATGTGATTGTGCGCGACGCGGCAGTACCGGAAGACCTGCAAGTTGGAGACGTGCTGGCGACGCCGGTTACCGGGGCCTATGGGCACTCGATGGGCTCCAACTACAACATGATCATGCGGCCACCCGTGGTTTTCGTCAGGGATGGAAGGGCCCGGGTCGTGGTCAGGCGGGAAACCTACGACGACCTGGTCCGACGTGATGTTTGATGACGCCGTGAGAAGCACCTCCGGGTGCTCCAGCCCGCATTCGGCGGATAGCGGCGCCGCAGAGACTGCGAGCCAGTATCGTCCCTCAGCATGAAGGTTGGCATTGGAATACTCGGCTTTGGCACAGTCGGAGGTGCCCTGCTCAGGAAACTCGTGCAGGAGGCAGAATCGATCTCGGCCAAGACGGGCCTGGAGCTCGATGTGGTCAA
>JAUXLW010000228.1 GCA_030623545.1 Acidimicrobiia bacterium
ACGAAGGCGCACTTGACGTGCGTCGAGGACGAGGACGCATCCAGCGGCGTCACTGGCCGTCCTGAACGCGGCAAACGTTGCTGGTCGGGGCACTAATAGCTGGGCCCCGCCCGGTACGGGCGCCTCGCGGCACGGACCTGACCACCCGGGGGTGGCAGCAGGAAGCCGCCCTTCGTTGCTTGATGAACAACCTCGACCCTGAGGTGGCGGAGAACCCGGACGAGTTGGTGGTGTACGGCGGCAGGGGCAAGGCTGCCCGCTCCTGGGAGGCTTTTGACGCCATCGTCCGCACGCTGGAGGGACTGGCCAACGACGAAACCCTCCTCGTGCAATCCGGCAAACCGGTGGGCGTGTTTCGGACCCATGAGATGGCACCGCGAGTGCTGATCGCCAACAGCTTGCTGGTTCCGGACTGGGCCGATTGGGAAACCTTCTGGGAGCTCGAGGCTGAGGGCCTCATCATGTACGGACAGATGACCGCCGGCTCCTGGATCTACATCGGAACCCAGGGGATCCTCCAGGGCACCTATCAGACGTTCGCCGCTCTGGCCGAACAGAAATACGGAGGCACGCTCAAGGGCACCATCACGCTTACCGGGGGCCTGGGGGGCATGGGTGGAGCTCAGCCGCTGGCAGTGACGATGAACGGGGGCGTCGCCATTTGCGTGGACGTCGACCCGGCCCACATCCAGAGGCGCCTCGAGAGCGGTTACCTCGACGAGTTGGCCGACTCGCTCGACGCAGCGCTCGAGCGGGCATTGGCGGCCCGGGCCGCCGGTGAGGCCGTTTCCATCGGCGTGGTCGGCAACGCCGCCGAAGTCTTCCCGGAAATTCTTCGCCGCGGAGTCGACATCGACATCGTCACCGACCAGACATCGGCCCACGATCCTCTCAACGGCTACGTGCCCACCGGCCACGATCCCTCCGCAGCCGCCGAGTTGCGAGCCACGGATCCAGCCGGGTACGTCAAGGCGGCGCGGGAATCAATGGCAGTCCAATGCGAAGCAATGGTCGGGTTTCAAGCAGCCGGCTCCGAGGTCTTCGACTACGGGAACAACCTCCGGGGCGAAGCTCTCGCCGGCGGATATGCCGACGCGTTCTCCTATCCCGGTTTTGTGCCGGCCTACATCCGAGATCTGTTTTGCGAAGGGATGGGCCCCTTCCGGTGGGTAGCACTCTCCGGGGATCCGGCTGACATTCGGGCCACCGACCAGGCCTTGCGTGATTTGTTCCCGGAGAACCAGGGCTTGATTCGTTGGCTCGACATGGCACAGGAACGAGTGGAGTTTCAAGGGCTCCCATCGCGGATCTGCTGGCTTGGCTACGGCGAGCGCCACCAGGCCGGGCTCGCCTTCAATGAACTGGTGCGGACCGGCCGGGTGCGAGCCCCCATCGTGATTGGCCGTGATCACCTCGACTCAGGGTCGGTGGCGTCTCCATACCGGGAAACTGAAGCGATGCGAGACGGATCGGACGCCATCGCCGACTGGCCAATACTGAATGCACTGCTCAATACGGCGTCGGGAGCGGCCTGGGTTGCGGTGCACCATGGTGGAGGCGTTGGTATGGGGAAGTCGATTCATGCCGGTGCCCAGGTTGTGGCAGAGGGAACCGAACAGTCGGCCAAGCGCGTCGAGCTGGTGCTGACCAACGACCCTGGCACCGGAGTGATGCGCCATGCCGACGCCGGGTATGACCGGGCGCTGGAGGTCGCGGACACCCGCGGGGTTCGCATCCCCATGACGGAGTCGTGACCGACCTCGTCCTCACCGGGATCGGCCAGCTGGTCACCAACGATCCGCAGCGTGACGGGCTCCTCGGATTGGTGGACGAGGCCGCAGTAGCTATCAAGGCCGGCCGGGTGGCCTGGGTGGGTCCCGAGCGCGAGTTGTTGCGCGAGCTGCGCGACCTGCCAGAGCTCGACTGTGCGGGACGGTCGGTCCTACCGGGTTTCATCGACGCCCACACCCACCTGGCGTTTGCCGGCAACCGGGCAGAAGAGTTCGCCAGACGTCTCCGCGGCGAGACCTACGAGGAGATCCTGGCAGCCGGTGGAGGAATCCATGCCACGGTGGAAGCCACCCGGGCCACCGACAGCATGCGCCTTCTCGATTCGTCGATTCAGCGGGCCAAACGGATGCTGGGCTATGGCACCACCACCGTGGAGATCAAGTCGGGGTACGGCCTCGAAACAGAAACCGAGATCAACCAGCTCGAAGTGGCTGCTGCCATCGATGATGAGCTGGCGATTGACGTGGTCCCTACCTTCCTGGGCGCCCACGTGATCCCCAAAGAGTTCATCGGGGACAGGGCCGGATATGTCCGCCTGGTGATTGATGAGATGCTCCCGGCGGCAGCCCCACTGGCGAAATATTGCGATGTTTTCTGCGATGAGGGTGCATTCACGGTGGATGAGGCCCGGGAGATTCTGGCTGCAGCCTCCGGGCACGGGTTACGGGCCCGCATGCACGCCAACCAGCTTGGCCACTCGGGCGGTGCCGCCCTGGCAGCCGAGCTTGGAGCCGTCACGGCCGACCACCTGGACAACATCACCTCAGATGATGTGGCGGCGCTCAAGGCGGCAGGGACGGTGGCGGTGCTGCTGCCGACGGTGTCGCTTTCCTTGCGGCTGCCGGCCCCTCCGGCCCGTCGGCTGTGGGACGCCGGAGTGCCGGTCGCCATCGCCACCGACTGCAACCCCGGAACCTCCTATGTGGAGAACATGCAACTGGTCATCGCCATCGCCTCGCTCGAGGCCGCACTGAGCCCCGAAGAGGCCGTCTGGGCCGCCACGCGGGGCGGAGCCATGGCCATCGAGGCGGAAGACAAGGGAGTGATCAAACCGGGGGCAGTTGCCGATTTCGTAGTGCTCGAAGCCGACAGCTACGTTGAAATCCCCTACCGGCCGGGGACAGATCTGGTGCGCATCGTCATCAAGAACGGGAAAGTTGTCGCCGGGTAAAACCGGCTAACCGCTCCTCACCAGTAGCGCTGCTCTTGAAACGGATCGCCGTACATGTGGTAGCCGTTGCGCTCCCAGAAACCGGGCTCATCTTGATCGAGAAATGTGAAGCCTCTGGTCCACTTCACCGATTTCCAGAAATACAGGTGGGGGACCACCAGCCGCAGCGGCCAGCCATGGTCCG
>JAUXLW010000008.1 GCA_030623545.1 Acidimicrobiia bacterium
AGCGGATAACTGTGAAGACCTGGCGCCGGCGGGCCCCGGCTTCGGGCAGGTACACCCGGCGAACATGAAGTCGCGCAGCTCGTGCATGATGCCCAGGGTCGCTGGCTCCTCGCCACAGTGCCAGAGGAGATGGTTGCATCGAAGACGGCGGTGATCATGGCCGACACCCAGGGGGCTTCCCGGCTCGCGAATCGGCCAAGGAGCGCAAAAGCCATTCCCGCCCAGGCATAAGACGGGATGCGCAACCCGAAGCGGAGGCCGTTGTTGGCTTCAGGCAGGGTGTGCTCCTTTCGGTCAGGCGATGTTAGAGGCTCAGGGATCAATCGAGCGAGGGGCGGCCCGGGACCCTTCCTACTTGACCGGTGAGAGTCCGTGGAACAGGAAACGAACCGCTTCATCGGCTACCTCGTGGAGGCGCTCCTTGGGATCGGGGTGGCGGATGAGCACCTTGGCGGCGGCCATGATGACGTCTTGAACGAAGACGCCGGCGAGGTCGGGGGGAATCGGTCGAAGTTGACCGGCCAGCATCGCCTCCTGGTAAAGCCGGGCAAACTCATGGGAGATATCACGGTGTGCTTCGGCGATGCGATGCTGGGTCGCCGTCGAAAGCGTCGGAAGCCCCTGATGGATCATGAGACCGAGCGTATGGTCCGTGATTGCGAATTCGACCATGCCGATAGCGAGCTCGGCGAGTTGATCCTCTGCGGGGAGGTCTTCCGGTATCCCGCTGAGTAACCGCCGGCCCACCTCCGGCAGCCGCTCTTCGACCAGCGCCGCCAGGAGATCCTCCTTATCGACGAAGTACTCGTAGAAGGTCGTGCGGCCTATCTCCGCTACAGCCGCAATGTCGGCAGGAGACACTCGCTCGTAACCGTGCTGCTCGAATAGCTCCTCGGCCACTTCGAGTAGGCGATGGCGGGCTTCGGCTCGCCTCCGGGTGAGCGGCAGGTTCGTCCCCATAGAGACAGATGCTACTTCGCCTCCCGCCTCAAGTGGCAGAGACGTGATCCGACTTGTTGTCGGGTGTTCACTCGATATGGTGACAATCGCGCCAATGCTTATTGCAACGTCCTTCATCTCCTACCTGCCAATTGCCTCGACGCTCGTAGCGGCCCCGTTTGCGCTCGTGCTTTTCAGGCATTGGAGACGTTCCCCCCAGTCCCGCTACCTTCTCTGGTGGACACTCGGGGTGGCCATGTACGGCATAGGGACCCTGACCGAGGCGTTGACGACGCTCTTCGGTTGGAGCGAGTTCCTTTTCCGGAGCTGGTATATCTCCGGTGCCCTCCTCGGGGGCGTCCTGCTAGCGCAGGGCACCGTGTATCTCGTATTCAGTCGTCACCGGGCCGACCGACTCACCGTTGCCCTGCTTTCCTATCTGCTGGTGGCGGCCGCGTTCGTGGTCTCCACACCGATTCTGGCTGAGGCGGTGGAGGACGATCGTCTCAGCGGGGAGGTGATGGAGTGGCAATGGGTGCGGTTGTTCTCCCCCCTCGTCAATACCTACGCTTTCGTGTTTCTAGTCGGGGGGGCCGCCTGGTCTGCCTGGCGTTACTGGAGGCGAGCAGACCGGCCCCGGTCCCGCGTTATCGGAAACGCCCTCATCGCCGTCGGCGCACTGTTGCCGGGAATAGGGGGAGGCTTCACCCGGCTGGGGTACGTCGAGGTGCTGTACGTGACCGAGCTCATAGGTCTGGTGCTCATCTGGGCCGGATATCGCACGATCGTCGGTGACCGGGTGCCGTCGGTTCACAGTCTGCAACGAGAGGCCGCTCTCAGCTGAAAGGAGCGTTGTGAAGCTCAAACTCTTGTCGATCCTGATCGGGATCGCACTCATCGCCGCCGCCTGTGGCAGCGACGACGAAGGCTCACCGGACACCACAACGACGACCACTGCAGATACGACTACGACAACCCGGGCACCGACTACGACCACTATCCAGGCCCAACCGGCCGAGGTTCGATTCACTGGTGCCGACGGGGTTGAGAGTGTGATCAGCGACGTGAGCAGCATCGTTTCTTTGAGTGGCGATATCACCGAGGTGATCTGGGAGCTAGGACTCGGCGAGTCCATCGTGGCAATCGACGTCACGACCACATACCCGTTGGAGGCTGCCGACAACATCCCGGTGGTCGGGTTTGGCCAGATGCTCAGCCCTGAGCCCGTGTTGGCCTTCTCACCCAGCCTGATCCTTGGCGATCAGCTCACCGGCCCACCCGAGGTGATCGAGCAGCTGCGATCTGCAGGGGTTCCTGTCGTCATATTGACGTCACAGTCCACCCTCGCGGGGGTAGAGACCAAGATCACCCAGATCGGCGAGATTCTCAGTGCTCAGAGCGCTGCTTCAGCGCTGGTCGAAAGAGTCAATGCTGAAATTGACGAGGCCCGAGCGTTGGTGGCTCAGGCGGTTGCAGCCGGCGCTGAAACTCCCAGAATTGCCTATCTGTATGTCGGGCGAGGGCCCGTGCTTTTGTTCGGGCAGGGGATGGCAACGAATGCGATGATCAATGGCGCCGGCGCTCTGGATGTTGGTGCCGAGAGCGGAGTACAGCTTGCCGTCCCGGTTACCCCGGAGGCTCTCGTTGCCGCCAGTCCCGAAATCATCGTCCTGCCCGAGGCGGGACTCCAAGCTCTCGGAGGTGCCGATGCGCTCAACGAGATTCCGGGCTTCAGTCAGACGCCGGCCGGCCAGGCTGGCAACTTCTTCGCCTATGACGAGGCCTACTTCTTCAATCTTGGTCCCCGCGTGGGCCAAGCACTTAAAGAATTCGTTCTCGACCTGTACCCGGAGCTGACCGCCGGGTCGTGAGCGCACCGGACCTCCGGTCGCAGGCTGTTCCACGTCCGTTCTTGCCGCGCCGGGCTGTCCCGGTGGTGCTTGGGCTGCTCTTGTTAGGTGCTTGCGCTTTGAGTCTGGGGATGGGCTCCGTCGTCATCAGTCCGAGCGAGGTTTGGTTCGCCTTCCTTCATCGGATCGGCCTCGACATCGGTGCGGAGCCGTCGTTTCGGGCTGACGCCGTGCTCTGGGATATTCGCCTTCCCCGCATCTTGCTCGGGTTGTTGGTTGGCGCTGCCTTGGCCGTCACCGGGGCTGTGCTTCAGGGTCTGTACCGGAACCAGCTGGCCGATCCACATTTACTCGGAATCGGCCCGGGTGCTGCCCTGGGAGGAGCACTCGGATCGATATCGGGGGGCGTCCAGGGGGCTATCGCTGGTGCTACCGCCGCAGCGATAGCCACAGCTTTGATCACACGCCGGCTGGGTGCCACACGTTCCCTCGACCCATCCCGGTTCATCCTGACCGGAGTTGCCCTTGGTGCGGCGCTCACGGCCTGGGTGGGGTTCATTGTCTTCGCTTCTGATTCCACGAAGGTGCCGCCGATTCAGTTCTGGTTGCTCGGCAGTCTCACCGGGTCAACCTGGCGGGCTCTGGTTACCGTTGCGGTCATTGTCGGGGTTGGCCTGTCGGGGCTCTTCTTTGCTTCTCGGATTCTCGACCTGTTTGCTTTGGGCGAAAGTGAAGCTCGTCACCTCGGAGTTGATGTCGACCTCGCCACCGCAACCATCGTGATGGCGGTGGGTGCCATCGTGGGTGCCACAGTCGGCGCCGTTGGGGTGGTGGTCTTTGTTGGATTGCTGGTTCCCCACATTGTGCGGCGCTTCACCGGCCCGGCGCACAGGCCTCTCCTGGTCTCCAGCGCCCTGGGCGGCGGCTTATTCGTGGTATTAGCCGACCTATTAGCCAGGACGTTGGCCGATCCAGTCGACATTCCGGTGGGACTCCTGACGGCGGCAGTTGGCGGGCCTTTCTTCCTCTGGCTCATTCGCAAGCCGCCCCGGGGGGAGCCGACGTGACCGGCGTCACTGCCAGGGCCCTCACGTACGCGGTCGGCAATGCCACGCTGGTTGACGGAGTGGATCTCGTGGTCTCTGATGGCGAGTTCGTTGCAGTTGTGGGTCCGAACGGAGCCGGGAAATCGACACTGATCGGCTTGCTGGCAGGAGATTTGAGGCCCTCGGCCGGTGGCGTAGAGCTGTTAGGAGAGGATCTCGCCGGGGTTCCGGTTGGTGAGTTGGCGCTGCGGCGCGCAGTTCTCAAAGAGCAGGGCGTTGCGGACATTCCGTTCGACGTACGCGCCGTGGTCGCGATGGGGCGGTACCCGCACCGGCTTGACCCCAATAACACCCAGCTCGCAGACATCACGGCGGTCGGCGAAGCTCTCGATCGGACCAGCACATCCCACCTGGCCGGAAGGGTTTTCGCGACGCTGTCTGGCGGGGAACGCACCCGGGTGTCATTGGCGAGGGTTTTCGCACAAGACGCCCCCGTCTTACTGCTTGATGAGCCGACGACGGCTCTCGATGTGGCTCACCAGGAGCGGGTGATGAGTCAAATGCAGTTCGAGGCTCGCCGGGAGAGGGCTGTTGTCGCCGTCCTCCACGATCTCAACGCCGCCGCGTATTACGCCGACCGTGTCGTCCTCATGGCCGAGGGGTCCATCCGCGCCGAGGGGCCGCCCAGGGGGGTGTTCGTTGAGAACATCCTGAGTGAGGTGTATCGCCAACGTATGCGAATCATCGACCATCCTTTTCGTGACTGTCCGCTGATCCTCGTTGCCGATTGACCGGAACGCAGTGAGCCCAAGCCACGCTTCCATGAGATAGCCGACGAGGCGGTGGCTTTTTTGCTGGATGGCATCGGAACCTGAGGCTCCTTGGACATAGTGGCGCTCCCGCTTACCATGGCTGGGCGCCAAATGAGGAGCCCCATGAGGAAAGCACACCCGGTACCTCTCTGACCCGGAGCCTTCTCGCGCCACGAGCGGGTTCCACCTCGTAACCCGAGCCCGTTAACTCTCAAGGACCCGCTTCGTGATACCCGTTCGTAGCTATTGGAAATTGCTTTCTGCCTATTTGCGCAAGCAGCGCGCCCAAATCGTGGTGCTCACCACGATGTTGTTCGCCGGTATTGCGCTGCAGGTCATCAACCCGCAGATAATCCGCGCCTTCATTGACGACGCAATCGAAGGTGGCGACAGTGGAGGGCTGGTCGGCCTGGCCGTGGCGTTCATGGTCATCGCTGTGGTGTATCAGGGCTTATCGCTGGCTTCTACCTGGTTGGCGGAGCGGATCGGCTGGCGAGCCACCAACGACCTGCGCCTCGACTTATCTGATCACTTGCTCCATCTGGACATGGACTTCCACAAGACCCACACGCCGGGGGAGCTGGTGGAGCGAGTAGATGGAGACGTGACCGCTTTGTCGAACTTCTTCGGGCAGTTTGTGATCCACGTGGTCGGCAACCTGCTTCTGCTGGTGGGCATCCTGGCGCTTTTGTGGCGGGAGAACTCATGGATCGGCCTCACCATGACGTTGTTCGCCATGACCGGGCTTGGCGTCATGGTGGCTGTGCAATCGGTTGCCACTCGTTGGTGGGCGGCTGTGAAGGCCCTGCGGGCTGAAATGTTTGGTTTCCTCGGCGAGCAGGTCGGGGGCACCGAGGATGTGCGGGCTAACGGCGCCGCCCGCTTCATGATGCGCCGCTTCACCCTGCTGCTGCGCCGCTGGCTGCCGGCCGAGGTGCGGGGCCGGCACGGCTGGTCGGTGCTGTGGGCCACCAACATCCTGGTCTTCGGCATCAGCTACTTGCTGGTTTTCGTCCTGGGGACCTGGCAGTTCAACCGGGGAAGCCTCACGCTGGGGTCGGTCTACCTGATCTTCCACTACGCCGAGATGTTGCGACACCCGATGGACCGCATTCGCAGCCAGATGGAGGACTTCCAGAAGGCCGCCGCCGGCATCGGCAGGGTCAACGAGCTCTTTGATAGGCAAAACCGGCTATCCATGGAGGGTGCGCGGCATCTGGGCGAGGGCCCGCTCTCGGTCGAGTTGAGGAATGTCTCCTTCTCGTATCGGGAGGATGATCCAGAGCAGGGATCCACGGCCTTGGCCGCCGACTCCGCCGAGAGGGTGCTTCACGATCTGACGATCGAGCTTGCTCCGGGTCGGATCCTCGGTGTCCTCGGGCGCACCGGGAGCGGCAAGACCACTCTGGCCCGGCTGCTCACCCGGCTGTACGACCCGGATCGTGGTTCGGTGGTGCTCGGTGGAGTCGATGCCACCGAGGCCGATATCCGCAGCCTGCGCCGGAAAGTGGGCATGGTCACCCAGGACGTCCAGCTCTTTCGCGCCTCCATTCGCGACAACCTCACGTTCTTCGATTCGTCCATTCCCGACGAGCGGATTGATGACGCTCTGGCCACGCTGGGGCTCGAGAACTGGGTGGCGGCGATGCCACATGGGCTGGACACGATGCTGGAAGCCGGCGGGGCCGGGTTGTCTGCCGGGGAGGCCCAGCTGCTGGCCTTCACCCGCATCTTCCTAGAGAACCCGGGCCTGGTGGTGCTCGACGAGGCATCTTCGCGGGTCGACCCTGCCACTGAGCAGCTCATCGAAACTGCCGTTGCGCGTCTCATGGCCGATCGAACAGGTGTCATCATCGCCCATCGTCTCGACACCGTCGATCGAGCCGACGACATTCTCATCCTCGATGAGGGGAGAGTGGCCGAGTTCGGGCCTCGCCGCCGGCTGGCCGACGATCCCGACTCGCGCTTTTCGCAGCTGATCGGCACCGGCCTGGAGGAGGTGCTGGAATGAACACGTCGAGCCTGATCAGACGCATCATTGGCGTGTTCCCCCGACGTTGGCTAACCATCGCCGTTCTGTGGTCCGCCATCTGGACAATGCCGATTCTGGTGGGCCTGATCACTCGTGAGTTCTTCGACGGGCTTGAGGGGAAACCTGCGCTGAGCCTGACCACGCTGGTGGTCATCGTCGTTGCCTACGCCCTGGGGCGGGTGGTGATCATGGTGGCAGCGATGCACGTGGACATTCATTTCATGTTCCGGGTCGGCTCTCTCCTGCGACGCAACATGTTCGCTCGCATTTTGTCGCTTCCGGGATCGCAGGGGGTCCAGGAGGCTTCGGGAGAGGTGATCACCAGATTCCGTGAGGACGTAGAACACGTTGAGGAGACCACCAGTTGGACGGTTGATATGTTCGGCGCACTCGCTTTCAGCTCCGTCGCTCTTGTGGTGCTCTTGCGCATCGATGCGCTCATGACCGTGTTTGTGTTTCTGCCTCTGGTTCTTGTGATCTTTCTGGCCGAGCGGGCCGGTAGCGCCATCCGCCGCTATCGAGAGGCCGCCCGAGAAGCAACGGGACGAGTGACCGAGGCGGTGGGGGAAGCATTTGCCTCGGTGCAGTCGATCAAGGTTGCCGGGGCTGAAAAGACGGTGCTCGGCCACCTGGCACGGCTCAACGAAGAGCGGGGACACCTCATGATTCGGGATCGGGTGTTGCAAGCGACCCTCGAGTCGCTGTTCTGGAACACGGTCGACATAGGGACCGGCCTGGTCCTCCTCGTGGCCGTTTTTCGTCTCGAAAGCGGCGCTTTCAGCCTGGGCGATTTTGCTCTGTTCATCTTCTTCGTTGGGTCGGCGTCGGACACGGTTCACATAGAGGGCCTGTTCATAGCCAGGATGAATCAAGCCACAGTTTCCTTCGATCGCATGGGAGGGCTTTTACGGGGAGCACCAATCGAGACGCTGGTGGCGCCGGCCGATCTGCAGCTGACCGGGGCTCTTCCCGACCTGCCCGAATCACCTTTGACCCCCGCCGGACACCTGGAGCGCCTGGAGATCAGAGACCTCAGCTTCGCCTATCCCGGCACCGGCCGGGGCATCGAAAAGGTGAGTCTGACGATCGAACGCGGCAGCTTCACGGTGATCACCGGACGGATCGGCTCTGGCAAAACCACACTCTTGCGAGCCATTCTCGGCCTCTTGACTCCCGACTCCGGCACGGCCATCTGGAACGGGATGGTGGTTGAAGAGCCGGACCGTTTCTTCGTCCCGCCCCATTCGGCATACACACCCCAGGTTCCGACTCTCTTCTCTATGTCACTGAGGGACAACCTGTTGATGGGGCTAGGGCTCGACGACGAAGAACTGATGACTGCCGTCGACCTGGCGGTAATGCGACCCGACGTAGCGCGCATGCCGGCCGGATTCGAAACCCAGGTGGGGGCCCGGGGGGTGCGGCTCTCCGGAGGCCAGATCCAGAGGACCGCCGCCGCCCGTATGTTGATTCGGCAGCCCGACCTGCTGGTGTTCGACGACTTGTCGAGCGCCCTGGATGTTGAGACCGAGAAGAAGCTGTGGGATGGGCTGTTAGCTGCAGATCAGAACGTCACCAGTCTGGTTGTTTCCCATCGTCATCCCGCTCTGAACCGGGCCGACCAGGTGGTTGTGATGGAGGGAGGTCGGGCGGTCTCGATCGGCAAACTCGATGATTTGCTCGAGACGAGCGAGGAGCTGCGGCGTTTGTGGAACGCCGGGTGACAGCCACCGGTGCCCCTTTAGGCTTCACAGGAGATGCGGCACCATGTCCATGATCACTGCCTGAATCCGGCCCCGGGTGGTCCCGGCATTGAGCCGCGCTGGACCAGGGCTACCAAGGACGCAGTGGGGACCGCCCATTCGAGCGCCTCGCACGTGTGGTTCACCATCTCTGCGGGTGTCCTCACTGAGGTCTACTGGCCGACTCTCGACCGGCCTCAGGTGCGTGATCTGCAGTTCCTGGTGAGCGATGGGGCGACCTTCTTCCACGACGAGCGGCGTCATATGGTCTCGAATGTCGAGCCTCTGGATGACGACGCTCTGGGCTATCGAGTGGTTCAGGAGGATCGGCAGGGGCGCTACCGGCTGGAAAAGGAGATCATCGCCGACCCGGATCTGTCTTCGGTCATCATGCGGGTGCGCTTCCAGGCCGAAGACGGGTTGCGCCTGTTTCTGTTGTGTGCCCCCCATCTCGAGATCGCCGGTTATGGCAACAGCGGTGAGGTTGCCGAGGTGGGCGACTCCACCATTCTCCTGGCCAGCAAGGATTCCACGTGGATGGCAGTCGGGGCCTCGGCGCCCTTTTTGAAGACATCTGTCGGGTATGTCGGTGAGACCGACGGATGGCAGGACCTCGCTGAAAATTTCGACATGACCTTCGACTACGACTGCGCCCTCGACGGCAACATTGCCTTGACCGCCGAGGTGGAGGTGCCGCCCGACGGCGAGTTCACCGTTGCCATGTCTTTCTCAGACTGGCGGCACGGCTGCGTCACCGCCTTGCTGCAGGCTTTGGGCTTGCCCTTCGAGCATTACCGGCGCCGGTTCATCGAAGGCTGGCAGGAGGTGGGTTCAACCCTTGCCGACCTGGAGCCATTCTCGAGCGATCGGGGCGTGCTGTATCGCCGCAGCCGGGCGCTGCTGCTGGCTCACGAAGACAAGCTCTATCCGGGTGCCATCATCGCCTCGCTGTCGATCCCGTGGGGAGAGGCCAAGGGCGACCACGAACTGGGCGGGTACCACCTGGTGTGGAGCCGTGACATGGTCAACAGCGCCACCGGTTTGCTGGCCGCCGGGGACACGGTGACGCCCCTGCGAGCCCTCATCTACCTGGCTGCTTCTCAGCTGCCCGATGGGGGCTTCTATCAAAACTTCTGGATTTCAGGAGAGCCCTACTGGCGCGGCATCCAACTGGACGAAGTGGCGTTTCCCATCATCCTTGCCTGGCGGCTGCACGATCTCGATGCCCTGGCGGACTTTGATCCCTTTGACCTTGTCAGCCGGGCAGCCGGATATCTAATCCGCAACGGGCCGGCCACACCACAGGAAAGGTGGGAGGAAGCGGCCGGCTATTCGCCTTCGACGCTGGCCTCGAACATCACCGCCCTCACCTGTGCAGCTCTGTTCATGCGTCGGCGGGGGGACGACCACACTGCCGACTTCCTCCAGGCTTACGCAGACTTTCTCGATTGCCATATCGAGCAGTGGACCGTCACCAACCAGGGGACTCTGCATCCCGATGTGTTGCGCCATTACATCCGCATCAATCCCGACGATCCGGCCGACCCCATTCCCTCGGGTGACGTTGATGCCAGCCAACTGGTCATAGCCAATCGCGGCCCCGGCGAGCAGTTCGAGTTCCCGGCTCGAGCCGTGGTCGACGCCGGGTTTCTCGAGTTCGTGCGCTATGGGATTCGCCGTCCGGACGATCCGCTGATCGAGGATTCGCTACGCGTGATCGATCACGTTCTAAAAGTGGATACCGCGGTGGGCCCGGTCTGGCATCGTTATAACCACGATGGCTACGGTGAACAGGCAGACGGCAGCCCCTATCTGGGCCACGGCGTTGGGCGGGCATGGCCGCTGCTCACAGGCGAGCGGGGACACTACGAGTTTGCCGCCGGACGGCCCATTGACACCTATATCCGGGCATTGGAGGGCTTCGCCTACGGCACCGGGTTGCTTCCCGAGCAGGTGTGGGACGGCGAGGACATCCCCGGCCACCACCTCGAGTTTGGCAAGCCCACCGGGGCAGCTATGCCGCTCATGTGGGCGCACGCCGAGTACATCAAGCTGCTCCGCACCAAACGCGACGGCCGGGTGTTCGATCTGGTGCCGGAAGTCGCGGCCCGTTACCTCCCTCACGAAGAGTGCCAGGCCGTCGAGGTTTGGAAGCTGAACCGCCAGGTGCAACAGGTGGGGGCCGGGATGCTTCTCCGGGTGCTGGCGCCCCGTGACTTCACGCTCCGCTGGAGCTTCGATGGGTGGGGGACCGATAGCACTGCTTCTGCCCGCGGCACCGGGGTCGGAATCTGGTATGTCGACCTGGCGCCCGGGAATGAGAGGGGCGATCACATACGTTTCACCTTTCGATGGGAAGATACCAACCAATGGGATGGCTCCGAGTACCGGGTCGCTGTCGTCCGCTAGTTCGAAAAGAGGAGTCATGAGCAAATTCAACGAGGTACACCAGGCCGGAACCTCCCTCTGGTTCGATTTCATCAGACGAGATCTGCTCGAGGATGGCGTCCTGGCGGACCTGGTGGCTGAAGGCATCCGTGGAGTCACGTCGAATCCTTCGATCTTCGAGAAGGCGATAGCCGAGAGCACTGAGTACGACGACGACATCCGGCAGACCCTGGGCAAAAACCCCGACTGCTCGGTAAACGACCTCTACGAGTCGTTCGCCATCGAGGACATTCGCAGCGCGGCCGACACCCTGCGGGGGGTATACGACGAGTCAGACGCTGCCGACGGCTTCGTCAGCCTGGAAGTGTCACCCCTGCTCGCCTCTGACACCGCCGCCACGGTCGAAGAGGCCCGGCGCCTGTGGGCGGCGGTGGGTCGCCCCAACGTCTTGATCAAGGTCCCGGCCACCGACGAAGGGGTCCCGGCGATCGAGACGCTCATCAGCGAGGGCATCAACGTCAACGTCACCCTCATTTTCTCGCTGGCTCACTACGAGGCCATCGCCCGTGCCTACATTCGCGGCCTCGAGCAAGCAGAGGACCCATCGCGGATCGCTTCTGTCGCCTCCTTCTTCGTAAGTCGGGTGGATACCGACACGGACAATGCTCTCACCCAGATCGGGAGCGATGCGGCGTTGCAGCTGCGGGGTAAGGCGGGGATTGCCAACTCCAAGCAGGCTTACCGGCTCTACGAGGATTTGTTCGGCGCCGAGAATTTCGGACACCTCAACGGTCGTCCCCAGCGCCTCCTGTGGGCTAGTACCGGCACCAAGAACGCTGAGTACTCAGATGTCCTCTATGTCGAAGAGCTCATCGGGCCCAACACCGTCAACACCGTGCCACCCCACACTCTCGATGCTTTTCGGGACCATGGCGAGGTGCGGGGCGCCACCATCACTAAGGCCTGGAGCGAGGCCGACGCCGTCATCGCCGGCCTGGCCGAAGTCGGGGTCGACTTTGATGCGATCACCGCCGACCTGCAGGTGAAAGGGGTTGACTCCTTCGCGGCCGCCTTTGAGGGGTTGATGAGCAGCTTGACCGAGAAGCGCGGGCTGGTTAATGCCGGCTGAGGTCACCTTTGCGCTGGGCGAGCTCGCCCCTGCCGTCGACCGGCGTCTGGCGGAGTGGGAGGCCGAGGGGGTAGGCCGGCGCATCTGGGACCGCGACCCGACCGTTTGGGCAGAGACCGACCTTCCAGAACTGAGCGACCGACTCGGTTGGCTCACTCTCCCCGGAGAAATGGCTGCGCAGCTGCAGGAATTGAAGGGTTTTGCTTCGACGGTGGCGGAGGGGAGCATGACCCATGTGGTGCTGGCAGGGATGGGTGGATCCAGCCTCGCTCCCGAGGTTTTCCAGGCCACCCTCGGTAATGCAGGGGGCTACCCGGAGCTCATAGTGCTCGACAGCACCCACCCCGACGCCGTGCGGAGCATCGACGACCGGATCGATCTGGCCACCACACTGTTCGTTATCGCTTCGAAATCGGGCACCACCCTCGAGACGATGAGCTTCTTTCAATACTTCTGGGCCCGCCTGGAAGCAGCCGGCCTGGCCCAGGGCGATCACTTCATCGCGCTCACCGATCCCGGCAGCCAGCTGGTTGAACTGGCCGAGACCAGACGGTTCCGCCGGGTGTTCGAAACGCCCCCCGAGGTGGGGGGCCGCTATTCGGCCCTCACCGCATTCGGGCTGGTTCCGGCTGCCCTCATCGGAGCCGACGTTGACCAGATCCTGGCGAGCGCGGCCGCAGTCGCTGCCGCCTGCTCGGCCGCCACCCCCGCCGCCGAAAACCCCGGCCTGGTGTTAGGAGCCATCTGGGGAGAGGCCGCGCTGGCGGGACGCGACAAAGTCACATTCGTGGTGTCTCCCAGCCTGACGGCGTTTCCCAACTGGCTCGAGCAGCTAATCGCCGAAAGCACCGGCAAGGACGGAACCGGAATTGTGCCGGTGGCAGGGGAGGACCTGGCCCCGCCGGAGAGCTATGCCGATGATCGGTTGTTCGTTCGTTATCGATTGGCAGGGGAGAATGGTGCCGACTCCGAGCTGGCTGCCCTCGCTAAAGCCGGACATCCCGTGGTCACGATCGAGTTAGCGCAGCTGGAGGATCTGGGAGGCGAGATCTTCCGGGCCGAGTTCGCCACCGCTGCCGCCGGGGCCGTGCTGGGGATTCACCCCTTCAATCAGCCAGATGTTCAGCTGGCAAAAGAGCTGGCCCGCCAGGCTATGGCCGGCGATCTCAACGGAGGCGCTCCGATTAGCGCCGTCAGCCCGGCGAACGCCAACGAGCTGATGACCTGGCTCGGTTCTTTGCCCGAGGGTGGATACATCGGCCTGCAGGCCTATGCGCCCATGACCGCCACCACCACCGAGCTGCTCCAGGCGCTGCGGCTTCACCTGCGCGACGCCACCACTGCCGCCACCACGGTCGGCTTCGGTCCCCGTTTTCTGCACTCCACCGGTCAGCTCCACAAGGGCGGGCCCAGCGAGGCAATTTTCATGCAACTCGTCACAGAGCCTGCCGAAGACCTGCCGGTCCCTGAGACCGATTACGCCTTCGGGCATCTCATCGCCGCTCAGGCCGAAGGGGACTACCGGGCCCTGCAGGAGCGCGGCCAGCAGGTTCTGAGAGTCCAGCTTGGTCACGATTCCGACCTCGGCCTGGAAACTCTCATCGATTCGGTGAGCTCACTTGTCTGAGATCTCCACGCTCTTCTTCGATATTGGCGGAGTGTTGCTCACCAACGGCTGGGATCGCAACAGCCGCCGCCACTGCGTCGAATCGTTCGGGCTCGATTTCGAAGAGTTCCGCGACCGGCACGAATTTGTCGCCGATGCCTTCGAAACCGGCCGCCTGACAATTGATGAGTACCTCGAACGAACCATCTTCTACCGGGCGCGGGACTTCACTATCGCGGATTTTCTGGAAGCCATGGTGGCCGAGTCCCAGCCCTATCCCGACTCTTTGCAGGTGGTGGCCGACCTGGCCGGTACCGGCAGCTACCTCCTGGCAACACTCAACAATGAGTCGCGGGAGCTCAACGAAGCAAGGATCGAAAGATTTCGACTCGACCGATACTTTCAGCTTTTCCTCAGCTCGGGCTTCCTGGGGGTCAAGAAGCCCGACCAGGCGATTTACCGCATGGCCTTGCAGCTCACCCAGCGCCGGCCCGAGGAGTGCGTCTTTGTAGACGACCGGGATCTGAACCTGGAGTGCGCCGTCACGGAGGGAATGCACACGATTCACTATCTGAACGCCGGGCAACTCAGAAAAGAGTTGATCGCCCTCGGGATCGAAATAGAGGAGTAGCGAGTGGAACTGGGATTGATCGGGCTGGGCAAGATGGGCGCCAACATGACAGAGCGCCTCGTCGGGGGTGGACACGACGTCGTGGCTTACGACCGTAATCCCGAAGCCGTCGAGCAAGCTGTGGAGAAAGGTGCCAGGGGGGCGGAATCCCTCGAAGATCTGGTCGACCAGCTTTCGACTCCCAAGTATGTCTGGGTGATGGTCCCTGCCGGGGAGCCCACCAACTCAACGCTCGATGCCCTCGCCGATCTCCTCGAGCCGGGATGCACCGCTATCGACGGCGGCAACTCCTTCTACAAAGACACCCAGGCGACGGCTGCCAAGCTGGCCGCCAAAGGCATCCACCTGGTGGATGTTGGGGTCTCCGGCGGCATCTGGGGCCTGGCCGAGGGTTACAGCATGATGGTGGGGGGAGACCTCGACACTGTGGAGTCGCTGCGACCCATCTTTGAGACTCTGGCGCCGGCCCGGGATAAAGGATGGGACCGCATGGGCCCGGTGAGCTCCGGGCATTTCGTGAAGATGATCCACAACGGCATCGAATACGGAATGATGCAGTCCTACGCCGAGGGCTTCGCCATCATGCAAAACAAGGAGGAATTCGATCTCGACCTTGGCAACATCGGCCGCGTCTGGCAACACGGCAGTGTGGTCCGATCCTGGTTACTCGATCTCACCATCGAGGCGCTCGAGGAGAATCCGACGCTGGCCGGCATCGCTCCCTACGTGCCTGACTCCGGCGAGGGCCGGTGGACCGTGGCCGAAGCGATCGAACTGAACGTTGCCGCTCCGGTGATCACCCTGGCGCTGATGCGACGGATCGGCTCACGTGACGAAGTGGAGTTCTCCGACCGGGTTCTGTCGGCCATGCGCAACAGGTTCGGTGGGCACGCGATAAAGAAGGAAGACTGATGGCTGCGGGCATCGAAGCGGCGATCTTCGTCATAGTGGGCGGCAGGGGAGACCTCGCCCGGCGCAAGTTGCTTCCTGCTGTCGCCCGGCTCGTCGCCCACAGAGCCATCCAAAAGCAGTTTCATGTTCTGGCAGTCGGCCGCAAGGACTACACCGATGAGGACTATCGCGAGTGGGCCCGGGAGGGTTTGGAGCTTGCCGGCCTGCCCGCGGAGGACATCGCCCAATGGTGTCGGGAATGTCTGCATTTTCAGTCTTCGTCCGATGACGCCGGCGGGTGGAAGGCAGTGGAAGACAAGATCAACCAGATCGAATCGCAGCACGGGCTGCCCGGAAACCGGGTCTTCTACCTGGCAATTCCCCCCAGGGCCGTTCCCGGGGTCATCGAGGGCCTGGGCGGCGTCGGTCTGAACGTCGGCCCCGGCTACACCCGGCTGGTGGTTGAGAAGCCCTTCGGGCGAGACCTGGAATCGGCCCGGGTGCTCAACCAGGTGGTTCACGAGCACTTCGACGAGCGCCAGGTCTATCGCATCGACCATTACCTTGGCAAGGAGACAGTTCAGAACCTGCTGGTCTTCCGCTTTGCCAATGTCCTTTTTGAGTCGTCGTGGAATCGGGAGCATGTCAAGAGCGTCGAGATCACCGTGGCCGAGAGCCTCGGGTTGGAGGGACGGGCCGGGTACTACGACAACTCCGGCGCCATGCGTGACATGATTCAGAACCATGTCACTCAGGTGATGTCGCTGGTGGCGATGGAGCCGCCGGTGAAGCTGGACGCCGATTCGATCCGCAACGAGAAGGTCAAAGTGCTTCGCTCGGTACTCCCGATCTCGCCCGACGACGTCGTTTTCGGCCAGTACGCCGGCGGCACTGTGGACGACGAGATCGTCGAGAGCTACGTCGAGGAGCCCGATGTGGCCGACGACTCTGCCACCGAAACCTCGGTGGCGTTGCGCCTCTACATCGACAACTGGCGTTGGCAGGGGGTTCCCTTCTACCTCAGGACCGGGAAGCGGTTCCCGGAGCGCCTCACCCAGATTGCGGTCCGTTTCCGAGAGCCACCGGTGTCTCTTTTTGACCCCGGCGCAGCCTCCGAGGTCCGTTCGGACGCCATCATCATCACCCTGCAACCGGATGAGGGGTTCGAGCTCTACTTCGACGTGAAGACCCCGGCCGCGGACATGCAGCTGAAGACCCTGCCGCTGGAGTTTCGATATGCCGACGAGTTCGGGACACTGCCGGGCGCCTACGAGACTCTGGTGGAGGACATCCTCATGGGCGATCAGACGCTCTTCGTGCGGGCCGACGAAGTGGAAGAGGCCTGGCGGCTCTATCAGCCGATTCTCGACAATCCGCCAGTTCCGGAGCGCTACGCCTCCGGAACCTGGGGCCCGCCGCGATCACTCAGCCTCCCCCATTCCACCGGGGACCACTGGTGGGTCGACGACTAGGTGTGATAACCGGGGAGCCTGCCGAGCAATGCCGTTACTTTCGGCGTGCACTCAGCTCCACTCAGTCCTTTAGAGAGACCAGCGCTTTCATCTCTCCGGGATTGGCCGGATGGCGCAGTTTGGCCATCGCTTTGCCTTCAATCTGTCGGATGCGCTCCCGGGTGAGGCGGAACTCCTGCCCGACCTGGTCGAGCGTGCGGGGAATGCCGTCGTCGAGGCCGAAACGCAGCGACAGCACCCTCTGTTCGCGTTCGTTGAGGTTGCTGAGAAGTTGGCCGAGCACCTGCTTGCGCTGATTGCCGGCGGCGAACTCGAAGGGACTGAGGGCTTCGTGATCTTCGATGAAG
>JAUXLW010000147.1 GCA_030623545.1 Acidimicrobiia bacterium
GAGGGTTTGACGGGGCCCGAGGACGGCAAGGTACTGGAGCCCCGGCTCGAGTTCCCCTCCTTCGGCGAAGGGAGTCCCCAGGTCTTCACAGACTGGAACCCCAACCACGGTTGGACCAATCTGCACGGCGCTCTCGAGAAGTCGGCCGACGTCTATTTTTGGGAGGTAGCGCTCGGCGTTTGGCAGGACCAGAGCAAAGAAGAGGACATTATCCAGGACTATGCCCGCGACCTCGGATACGGAGCACAAACCGGCATTGATCTTCCCGGCGAGTCGGCCGGGATCATGCCGGATCGCACCTGGCGGGAGCGCCGCTTTGCCGAGAACCCGGTGGCCTTCCCCAACGGCGACTGGTATGGCGGCGATCTGATGAACACAGTTATCGGGCAGGGAGACATGGTGGCCAGTCCGCTGCAGATGGCGGTTTCGTACGCCGCTCTCGTGAACGGCGGCACGGTTTGGCGGCCCCGGGTTGTCGACCACTTTGTCGACGGCCAGGGCCGGATAGTGGATCGGAGAGAGCCGGCCGCAGTGCGCAAGCTGGACCTGGCCCCGGAAACCTTCGCCTCCCTGCGCCGGGACCTCGCCGGAGTGGTGGCGCGAGGCACCGCCGCGGGAGCGTTCAGAGGCTCGCCTTACCTCGAGCAAATCGGAGGCAAGACCGGCACTGCTCAGATCGGTCCTGCCGTCGACGATATCGACACGGCGTGGTTCATTGGCATTTCCCACATCAGTGATCCCCGCTATGTGGTGGTCATCGTGATCGACGAGGGCGGTGGCGGTTCGGCGGTGGCGGCCCCTGCTGCCCGCCGGGTCCTCGAATATCTGCTCGACCCGGCGACGGCTCCTGCGATCCGCCAGGAGGCTCAGGCTGCGGGGACAATCCGATGACGGCGTGGGTCCGAACCCGGGGAGTGGTGGCAAGCTCGTACGAGGCTCGCCGCCCGGATCTGGTGCTGGCGCTCGCACTGCTGCTGTTGGGCGTTCTCAGCGTGCTCATGATCTACTCGGCTTCGGCTCCGCAGGCCGAGGTTCTGGGAGGGGACACCGTTGCCGAAGCCAGGCGGCAGGCAGTGATCGTGTTTGTTGGCCTGGCGATGTTCGGGCTCGGCTCTGTGGCCTGGCATCGCTCGCTCCATACCGCGGCTCCGTTCCTCTACGTCGGTGCTGTGATCTCGCTATGGGCCGTCTTGCTCTTCGGAAGAGTGGTGAACGGGGCTCAGAGCTGGTTCCCGGTGGGGAGTTTCCGTTTCCAGCCGTCAGAGTGGGCCAAGCTTGCCGTGATTCTGGTCCTGGCTGCGCTCCTGGCTCCCGCGGCCGAAAACAGGGTCGGCTGGCGTCGCGTGGGGCTGGCTTTATTGATCCTGGCCCTGCCTGCTTTCCTCATTGCCCGCCAGCCGGACCTCGGCACGCTGGTGGTGTTCGGGCTGCTGACGCTGGTGATGCTTTTTGCGGCCGGAGCTTCCCTCCGCCAGCTCGGACTGATCGCCGGCAGCGGCGGCCTGCTGTCGCTGTTCGCCTATCAGCGAGGTTGGCTGGGTCTCGTGGAAGTCAGAATCGACGCCTGGCTGAATCCCGAAAAGTTTGCCCTCGCCAGCGCTTTTCAAACCGAGCAGAGCAAGATCGCCATCGGCAGCGGTGGATTCTCCGGCAACGGCCTGTTCGAGGGCACCCAGACCAACCTGGCCTTCATTCCGGAGCAAACCACCGACTTTATTTTCACAGCGGTCGGTGAGCAGCTGGGCTTCATCGGTGGTGCCCTGCTCCTGACGATCTACGGGGTGATCGTGTGGCGGCTGCTTCGGACGGTGGCTGTTGCCGAGGATCGCTTCGGCATGCTGGTCGCGACGGGAGTCGCGGGCATGATTGCCTTCCACGTCTTTATCAACGTCGGCATGACCCTGGGCCTGCTGCCGGTGACGGGGATTCCCCTCCCGTTCATGTCGGCGGGTGGATCTTCGTTCAGCGCAATGGCTCTCGGGCTCGGGGTGGTGCACGGAATCTGGTTGCATCGAAGCAAGGTGCCTCCCCGGCGTCGCACCCTCGCCTGAGCGCGGCCGGTGGTTAATAAGACCGGTCGTCTCAGGGCGCGCTATATGTCGAGGGAGGACTGGGTCGGTTCCTTGGGGTCGTAGCAGATACGGCAGCGGGCTTCATAGGAGTCGGTTGCCCCCAGCACCACCAGCTCATCTGACTCGATGACCCTTTGAGTGAACATGCCAGGGCCGCCGCACCGGTGGCACACGGCTAGAAGCTTGGACACATACTCGGAGCGGGTCATGAGCTCGGGTATTGGGCCAAATGGGCGGCCCAGATAGTCGAGGTCGAGGCCGGCCACGATGATCTGCTTGCCAAGGCCGGCTAACTGCTCGGCGACCGGCACCAGACCATGGTCGAAGAATTGGCCTTCGTCGATACCGACGATGACGGTCTTGTCTCCCACCTTATGAAGCAGCTCCTGTGAGGATGCAACCGGCTCGGCGTCGACGGACAACGAGGAGTGTGAGACCAACCTTGTCTCCGCGTACCTGGTGTCGACTTCGGGTTTGAAGGCCTGAACAACCACGCGGGCGATCTGATACCGGACGAGGCGCCGGATCAACTCCTCGCTCTTCCCGGAGAACATGGGACCGGTGATGACTTCAATCCATCCTCGTTCTCCACGCCGGTACATGGGCACGCAGCATAGTTGTGCGCGTACCGAAGGCAGGAGGCAGTCCCCTCCTGCGGAGCGGAGTCTTCGCAGCGCAGTGGGAGGCATCATTCCCCTCCTGCGGAGCGGAGTCTTCGGAGCGGAGTGGGAGGGGTTAGGGGTGGGTGGTGCCCACCAACAGCAGGAGTGCCAGAAGCTTGTCTTCTCGGGGAATTGTTGCTTTCAGGTGACCTTGCACAAGGCGGTGCTCAACAATTAACTGCTGGTTCGGTGCGCGCCCGGACCCGGCCGTGTTTCAACCCTCGGGTCTCACCAACGCTCTGCTCAGGGTGCCGTTGTTGGGAACGACCCCCTCCCAACCTCCCCCACTCCGTTTCACTACGTGGGAGAGGAGCAAATCCCTGACCGCCTTCAGCTGACTGCCGACTGCCGATTGCTTCCTGCTTGGAATGAATCCTCTCCGTGTGAGGTTGAAGAAATCGGTACACCTGATCGAGAAGCTTGCCGAAGCCTGGTAAGGTGAATTCACGAGCCGTCAACCGGCTCGTACCTCGTACACCAAACGACGGAACGACAACGCATGCGTCACGAACTCGATACTCCATCGCCCGACGCCGTGTCACCTCGTTTCCTACAGATCAATGGGCGCAACCGCGCTCTCAAGGAGAGAATTAATGGCAGTTTTTCGCCGCAAGAGCCCACAGGTCGTGGGCCGCGGCTCTGGCCGCACGGACACACCCGGTCGCAAGCAGCGACAGTCCGGCAGCCAAGCCCGAGAAACCACTCGAAGCAAAGAGTCCACCAAACAGAGAAGTAAGACAGCTAGCCCCCAGGGAGGGGCTAAAGGATCACCCCAGGGCAACGGCCGGCGCAACGCCGGAGGCGGCTCGCGCCGCAGGCACCGCCCCGAGCCGGAGATCATCACGCCGCCGGAAACGGGCCGTAAACAGATGATTGTTCGGCGACTCCCTCACCAGACTCAGATCGTGGTGTTGGAAGGCCCGGTACTGGTCGAGCACTACGTAGCCAGGTCCGACCGGGAGTCGCTCATCGGCAACATTTACGTCGGAAAGGTGAGGAACGTGCTTCCGGGCATGGAGGCCGCCTTCGTCGATTTCGGAGAAGGCAAGAACGGTGTTCTCTACGTCGGCGACCTCCAGTTCGACAGCGACGACTACGGGCGCGGCTCCCGGCCCAGAATCGAGAAGGCCCTTCGCAACGGGGACGATGTCATGGTGCAGGTTCTCAAGGACGCCATGGGCCACAAGGGTGCCAGGCTCACTAATGAGATCTCGCTGGCAGGGCGCTACCTGGTCCTGGTTCCTGGTGAGGAAACCCGCGGCGGTATTTCGCGCCGGCTGCCAGACGAAGAGCGAGCTCGTTTGCGGACCATCGTCAACGAGGCCCGTCCTGAGGGCTTTGGGGTTATCGTCCGCACCGCGGCACTTGATGCGACCAAAGAGGACCTCAAGAAAGATATCGACCGCCTTCAGAAGCTCTGGGAGCGGATTCAGGAGGAAGCGGGCTCAGTCTCGGCACCCGCGGCGATCCACAGGGAGCCTCCGCTCGTGATTCGGGTGATCCGCGAGCATTTCACGTCAGAGTTCCGGCGGCTCATAGTCGATGACGTGAAGACTCGGGGCCAGATCGTCGAATATCTGCGGGGCACCGACCCTGATCTGGTGGACAAGGTTCAGCTTTACGAGGACAAGAAGGGAGTCTTCGATCGCTATCACGTCGAGGATCAGTTGCGGAAGGCTCTCGATCGCAACGTCTGGCTTCCTTCGGGTGGCCACATTGTGATTGAGCCCACTGAAGCCCTCACCGTGATCGATGTCAACACCGGACGGTTCGTGGGGCGATCCAATCTCGAGGAAACCGTCCTCCAGAACAACCTC
>JAUXLW010000016.1 GCA_030623545.1 Acidimicrobiia bacterium
CCAAGAAGCCCGCAGCCACACCCGCCGCCAAAAAACCGGCGGCAAAAAAACCCGCTGCTAAGAAACCGGCCGCCAGGAAGCCCGCCGCCAAGAAGACGACGTCGTCAACCAGCTAGCAGACCAGGAATAGAAGCCAGGGTCCTTGAAGGCTGAGCCCTCCGGGCGAGCTTGTCCGTCGCCTCAGGTCAAGCTGGCACATTCTTGCCGCCCGAGCCATTGCACGATCGGCCATGATCGAATGGACACAGAAGCGCCCCGCTGAGGGGCGTTTCTGCTTCTAGTGGCTGACGGCGGGTGGGAGATCTCCGGCATGATCAACCCAGCGTTTGACCATGACCTCAGTGGGAAGCCGGCGCACGAGCCGCTTTCTGGAGTTGACCTGAGTCAACTTCATGAGCAAGGACTGCGGGTTGCGGTTGCGGAGCTCCTTGCAGGTATCAACCCCGGCAGCCTCCAGAAGATCGGAGTATTCCTCTCCCACCCCCTTGACCCGCATCAAGTCCGCTCGATTAACCCATTCCAAAATCCGCCGCTCCGGGACGCCGGTGACAGAGGCGATCTCGCGCCTCCCGCCGCGGGTCCCGGCCCGCTTGAGAAGCTTCTCGGTCGTGCGAACGCCGGCTCTCCGCAGTGTGCGGGCCTCCGTTCGGCTCAAGCCATCGATGGTGTCAATCGAACCCACCCGAAATCCTTTCTCGCAGTCTGATCCTCGCCCATGTGCAATTTAGCAACGCGAGTTCATGCCGCGCCAAATCGGTCGCGGGCTCGGGCAACATCTGACGTCAATTTGATACGCGGTGGGGCCGCTTTGTCGAAGCGAATCTCGGTGACCCACTGCGGGTGTGCCGCCGCTATCTCCAGTGGAGGAAGCCGACGGCTCATCACGTCATCCCACCGGATGCGGTCCACGATGATCGGATATCCCGGCTCGTAGCGATAGATGGGCATCGTGATATCGCCGGCGTGGCCTGCCGCCAGGGCTGCCACGTGATCCCTGGTGATTCCGGGCTGGTTGCCAAGCACGAGCAGGGATGGCACCGAGACCCGCTCTCTGGCCAGGTGATCGAGACCGACGGTCACCGACGAGCCGAGACCCGCCTCCCAGCCGTAGTTCACAACCACTACGGCAGAACCGAGATTCGTCGCGCCAAGAATCTCATCTGCCTTCCAGCCGAGGACCACGACTAAGGGATCGACGTCCCAGCTCGCCAACTCGCCAACGATGAACTCCAGGAGTGGTTGGTGATTCCATTCGATCAGTTGCACCGGCTCGCCGAGGGCCTCCGAAGGGCCGGCTGCCAGCACAATCGCGGCCAGCGGGGTCACAAGCGATCCATCAGCTCTTCCACCAGCTCGGCCTGCAGATAGGCCAAGAACCCGAGGGCGGCCTGCCACGGATCCGCGGGTTCGCCGGCGTCTTCCCGGCCCGGCTCGGTAATCCCCATTCGGGCGGCGAGAGCAAGGCGGGTATCACCGAGCACGGTGAGCCAGCTCTCCGCTTCATCCGGCGTTAGTAATCCGCCATCCGAATCGAGATGCTCCAAAGACGCCAGAAAACCGCCTCGATCCGACTGACGTTCGACTGCGAGATCGGGACCGGTGATCTCCTCGAGGTCGGCCTGGGCTGACGGGTCATCAGGATATGCCGCCACATGCAACCGGGCGTACGCAGGGTCGGCCGGGTCCTGATCGACATGCGCCAGCAATCCCGGCAGTCCGGACAAGAACGCCAGCTCGTCTGTTGAGAGCCGAACCGACACACCATCCGGCTGTGACTTAAAGGGCCGCCTCACGACTGTTCGATCGTTGCCCAGAGGCCGTAGTGGTGAAGCCGATGGCAGTCGAGCTCAACTTTCTCTCGCGGACCGTTAACGACCGCACACTTTCCCTCGTTGTGCACCATGAGCATCTTGCGGGTGGCCTCAGCCTCACTGAAGCCGAACAAACGACGAAACACATACACGACATAGGACATGAGGTTGACCGGGTCATCCCAAACGATCACTCGCCACTCACGGGATTCGAGGTCGGACGGATCATCGACGATGTCATCGACCGGAGCAGCGGTAGTCATGTCCGCGACCTGTCACCGTCCCGCTGACGATTGAGGAACTCCTCGAAGTCGGCTCGGGCCACCCGCCATTCACGTCCGAACTTCACCCCTTTGATCTCTCCGAACCTCAGCATGCGGGTGACAACAAAGCTGGATACGTCCATGTAGTCGCAAATATCGGCCACAGAGAGCCATTCTTTGGGAAGGTCCACCCGTATCCGGTCCATAGCTACAGGTTATGGTACGCACCCGACTCCAACAAGAGGATCGATGGACGACACCCATGCACCGTTGATCGAAGACCTGACCAGGCGGCGGGGGGTGATCATGCTGCTCGGTGCGGCCGACACAGGGAAAACCACTTTCGCCAGGCAGCTGATGGCAGCCGCATTGGTGACGGGCAAGCGAGTGGCGTTTGTCGACGCCGACATCAGCGAATCCACCGTCGGGCCTCCCACCTGCGTCGGCCTCAAATTCATCGATGATCCGTCCGACCTCGACGACCTCGAGGCTGCCGACCGGCTTCAGTTCGTCGGATCGATCAAGGCCGAGGGTCTCGTGCTGCAACACGTGGTGGCCACCGCCTCTCTTGTGAACCAGGCCCGGGGAGAGACCGATCTCGTCGTTGTCGACACGACCAGCACGGTATCCGGCGTGATCGGGCAAACCTTGAAGTACCACAAGACCGAGTTGTGCCAACCCGACGCCATCGTTGCGTTCCAACGCGGCCAGGAGATGGGGCCCATTGTGGGCATGTTGCGGCGCTTCTTCTCCACCGAGGTCGAAGAAGCCAGGGTCTCGTCCACCGTCCTCCCCTCATCGCCGGATGAGCGCAGCGGCGAGCGGGCCAAGCGCTTCGCCGCCGCACTGACAACGCCACTCCAACCATGGCGGGTTCGCGACACGGTGTTCGCCCCCACGCTTCCCGCCGGGCTAGATCAGGCGCGGCTGGACGCGATGTTGGTCGGCCTCCAGGATGGGAGGGGTGCGTGCCTTGGCCTCGGCATCCTCGAAGAGAGTGACGGGGTACTGCGGGTTTTAACCAACCACGGCGAAGGCATGCGCGGGCTCCGGCTCGGCTCGGTGAGGATCGACCGTGACACTTTTGCGGTGACACCGGTGCGTTTGCGCGAGGTGATGTTCGGTATTTGAGCCCGGCAACGCTCGCGAAAAAACCCCCAAGAAACTTGTCTACAACTCGTTGTGCACAACCCCCTGTGGATTTGTGTGGATATGTGGACAAGTCGTAATCGGGTACGAGCCTGGCCTCATTTAGCTGCACTTACGTGCGCAATATGCGGGAAAAACGCCCTTACCAACGGGGTTTTCCCACCTTGCTGCCGGTCGACACCCTAAGTAGGTTCCCTTTCGGTAAGAACCCGAGAAGCCAGGGAGGCTCCCGGGGCCCGTTTGGGGAAGTGCGGGTTTCGAGGTCACCACGGTTACTCGGGTTCTTACGCGTTCAATGTCTTCTGTCACTTCTCGGCCGATTTGATGAGCGCAGGGAAGTCCGGGGCCGAGAAGTGACTGCCCCCGCCCAACGAGAGGTCCCGGACTGCCTCGGCCGAAGGCCTCGCCCTTCGAGAACCACGTTCCCAGGAAAGACCCGGACAACTCTTTTCTCTTTTCTTGCCGACTGCCGACCGCCGACTGCATGGCTCCTCTCCCACGGAGTGAAACGAAGTGGGGGAGGCCGGGAGGGGGTGGTTGCCAACAACGGCCCCCTGAGCGAAGCGTTGGTGAGGCCCCATGGTTGAAACCCGAGCCGGTCGAACACGCACCGAACCAACAGCTAATTGTTGGGCACCGCTTTCAGCAAGGTCACCTGGAAGCAACAATTCTTGGGGGAGTCAAGCTCGCGGCATTCCCGCCGTTGGTGGGCACCACCCACCCCCAACCCCTCCGACTCCGCTCCGCAGGAGGGGCTTGCCTACTGCCGACTGCTTGCTGCCTACTGCCTACTGCCTCCTGCTCATCACTCTTTTCCAAACCCTGCCCTCACCAACGATCGGAAACTCAGTTCAACCGCCTCGTAAATCGTGCCCAGAATCTCATCGAGAACGTCTGGCGAGAGCTCGCCGAGCGCCACTCTTCCCACCAAAAAGACGTCATCGTCCTTGTCTGTGGCGAAGTGGGTCCGCCACAAACGCTGGTTGCGCCGCAGCAACTGGCGCTGGATGTCCAGGTGGCCGTGAGGTGGGTTGGGCAAGACGTAAGCCTCATAGCCAACCGTGATGTCACCGACATCGAACCAGACCGTCGTGAAGTCGCGGGCCTGCTGGGCCATGCGCACTGCCAGGCGGCCTTCATGCTCACCGGCGAAGACCACGTCAGAGGCCTCATCCTCAACCCAGCCCTGGCTCACGACACGCAGCAGCTCCCAGGCGCTCTCACGGGTCATGGCCCGGGTGTTCCCGCATAGAGCTCCAGAAGCCGATCAGCAGTGCCCTCCCAGGAGAAGGCGTCGGCGTGCTTGGCGGCACCTTCCGAGAGTCGGGCGGCCAGTGGCGGGTCCTCCAGAATCCCCGTAGTGGCAGCCGCATAATCACGTGCATCCCATCCATCTACCAGCACACCGCTCCTGTCGTTGGACACGGTGTAGCTGAGACCGCCGACCCGGGCCGCCACCACCGGCAACCCGCAGGCCTGCGCCTCTGCCGCGACCAGGCCGAAGGATTCGGAACGGGAGGGGACCAGTAAGACATCACATGCTCGGTAGAAATGGGCGAGTCGTTCGTGCGTCTCGGGTGGCCGAAATATCACAGCGTCGGCCAGGCCACGATTGCGGGCCAACGCCTTGAGGTGGGCCAATTCCGCTTCGCCGTCATCACCGCTGGGCCCCCCGATAACGACGAGCCTGGCGGTTGGGAACTCGGGCCTGATCTCGGCCAGAGTCTCGATGGCAACGTCGACCCCTTTGAGCGGCTGGATGCGACCCACTATGAGCAAGAGCGGCCCAAATTCGATCTCCAGCGCCTCCCGCGCTTCCGTTTTGGACCCTGGATGAAAGACACCGTGATCCACGCCGGGCGGTGAAATGCACAGCGATTCGGGCTTGGCACCGTAATGCTCGACGAGGTCATCGAACTCGAACCGGGTCGAAGTGACTACGCAATCGGCAAACCCGATGACCTCCTGTTCGGTGGCGATGCGCAGCAGACTCTCCGGCGCCTGCCCGGGGCGACGGTTGGCGTCCTTGAGCCGGCCGAGTGTGTGAAAAGAATGGGCCAGGGCCGTGTCGAGCTGCTGTTTGACGATCACTCCTGCCCACCCTGACAGCCAGTAATGGGAGTGCACAACGTCGTAATCCACCCTGTTGGCTCCTGCCCACTTCACAACCCCCAGGGCGAACTCCTGTACCAACTCCGCCAGCTCGGCGGTAGGGAGGCTTTCCTCAGGCCCGGCGGCAACATGCACCACCCGGTAGCCGGGCGCGACCACTACGTCCTCGGGCTGGGCGGGATCGATCCGCCTGGTGAAGACGTCAACCTCAATTCCCCGGCCGGCCATGGTTCGCGCCAGCCGATCGATGTAGACGTTCATGCCGCCCGCGTCACCCTGGCCGGGCTGGGCAAGCGGGGTGGTGTGAATAGATAGGAAAGCGACTCGCTGTATCAGGTGACACCTCGCACTGAGAAAAGAGGACGGGCCACGGCTCCGAGCCGCGACTTATAAGTCTCGTCACCCTTGAGGAAGTCAAACACAGTCCGGCCCCGGGCGATGGCCCCCTCTAGCAGAAGAGTCAGGGCGACGATCCCTGGTGACGCAGCCGCCCGATCGGGGTGATAAGCAGAATTGTACAGGTAGTAGCCGGAAACATCCTCGAAACCGAATGCGGCCGCTACCGCGTCATTGTCGGCCGCGCCCCCAATCAGGTCAACCCGCGCCCCGGGCAATGCCACCAGATCGCGAAAGAAAGCCTCCCGCTCCTCAGTCATGAAACTTCCCTTCTCCCCGGGCGCCATCCGGTGCATCTCGGCAAACACTCCCATCGGGTCTTGTGTTCCCTGCAACAGGCGAGGCTCGCCGAGCGACTCGGTGAACCGCCGACGCTTGCGGCGCAATTCGTGTCGTTCCTTCTTGGTGAGGCTTTGCCAAAGCACGTCGGCCGAGCCGGGGAGTATGAGGCGATAGGCGGCTTCTTCTTCCTCGACCGCGGAACCCACCAGGACCGCCCCCAACGCCTCCGCGGCCTCACCGGGAAGTGAGTCGAAATGGTAGGCGGTCTGTCCTGGAAGCTGAGCCAGATAGCCGGCAATCGTGCCGGCCGACGCGCTACCCAGTGGACTGTGATAGTCGGTCAGGTCGGAGTCGCCTACGAACGCCACGACACCGTCGGGCCTGTGCCACAGGGGTACCAGAGCCTCGGCCGCCTCGAGGATCCGAAGCTCGCCGGTCCCGAAGTGCTTCCACCATGTCTCCAGAAAGCCCCGCGAAGGGAAAACGGAGGTCTGTGATGCGACGGGTGTCAATGCGAACCCATCCGTCGACCAGTTGGAATGAACTCGCATTAGCAGGGTGCTCGGCGATGCCGCTGGATTGCTGGTCGTCCTGCCACTAGCCAAGGGCCGGCTCGAGGGAGCCCACCGGCCGGCCACCACCGAGAATCGGTGGATGCCCGTGCTCGGCCGGGGCTTCGACCATCACCGGCTCGAGGGCCCCGAGGCGGTCGAGGGCGGCGATGAGACCAACAAAGAGCGGGGCATTGGTTCCGTCCCAGCACTTGCCGGCAAGCCCGAAGCGATGGCTCACCGCCACTCCGGCACATCCCACCGCCCCCACCTTCGCCACGGCAGGAAGCCACGAGGCGATCACTTCCTCTGGTCGGTCCCGGTCTGAGGTGAGGGCCGGCATCGCTCCCATTGCCTCACGTACCCGCAGGTATCGATCTTCGGACGCCAGCCTGCCGAAAGCCCGGGCCAGCCCCCGCACCGTGCCTCGCAGAGTGGGGAAGCCACAACCATCGACCCCGATCGGGGAGACATCCTCGCCGCTGGCTTCTCTCACCAGCTCTTCAACCAGCTTGTGATAGGGATGATCCGGCTCCATGTATGAGTCGAGTGGCCAGCCCTGGACGGAGCACGCCACCAGAACGCCGGCGTGCTTTCCGGAACAATTGTGATATTGGGACTTCGGCTCGACCACACCGGACCGGGCCAACCGCAACCGGGCCGAGCCAGATAGAGGCCAATCTGGCGGGCACTGAAGCATGGAAACATCAAGATCGTGGGCGGCAAGCAGATCCTCAACTATCGCCACGTGAACGGGTTGTCCGCGGTGGCTGGAGGCGGCGAGGGCGGTTTGCTCACGGTTGAGATCAGCCCCGGCCTCGAGCAGCACCGTCGCCTGGAAGGGTTTGATCGCCGAGCGGTAGAAGAACGGCTTATCTATCTCACCAATCTCGAGGAGCAACTCGCCGGAGAGAGCCACCGCCGCGATAGCACCGTCGTGATAGCTCTCTGTCAAGCCCGATCGGACCGCTCGGGCGAGCATTTCAGTCGGTGCGGCCGAGCAACTCGTCGAAGTTGGCGAGGCCCTCCTTGTATCGGTTGGTTAGCTCGGCCTGGACCAGATTGAACTTCTCCTGGACGGTGTGCCGCTGGGCCGAGATATCGGCTTCGGTCTCGACAAGCGCCAATTGAATCTCGAGCAGCTCGGACTCTTCGACCAGAGCGATACGAGTGAGGAAGTCGGCCTCGAGGACCTCGTCGATCCGGCGCCGGCGTTGATCTGGTAAATCGGGTATCGCCACTTTGATGGGCCGGCCGCTCGGCTCATACCCGGAACCGGAATCGGAGAGGATCTCGGGCAGTGCCTCCATCAGGCTACGCGTCTCCTCGCCCCTCCGACGCCTCAACTCGAACAACAGAAGATCCATCCGTCCATGCAGCATCCGCCGGTAATAGGACAACTCGTTTTCGACCTGATCGCACAAGCGTCGCCTCTCACGCAGCACGTCGAGGCTCAGCGACCCGAGATCTGCCACGAAATCCTCGTCCACAATCTGATCGATACGGCGGCGGTTATCGGACATGTGCTCCCTTAATTGCAGTGCTCCACCAACGTAGGATACGGGTTGACAGGGTTATTCCCACGACCTCCGGGATGCACCTGGAAATGGACATGGGGGACTCCCCCCTTGGCGTTACCGCTGTCCCCGTTGTAGGCAACAACCTGACCGGCCGAGACACGGCTGCCGTCGGACAACCCGTCGGCATAGCCGCTCAGGTGGGCGTAGTAGTAGGACGTTCCGTTATCGGCATCAAGCCACAAACTGGCACCGCCCAGGTCTGAGTTCCGCTTGATAATCGAGCCGGTGGCCACCGCAACTACCGGATGGCCGAAAGGAGCGACTATGTCGGTTCCCTTATGAGTGCGGCCGCCGGACCGGGGCTGGCCCCAGTCGTTGACGAACCGGTAGAGGGAGTTGAAGAGACAGACAAAGCCCGTGGTCTGCTGGGCACTGGCCCCGGCCGCGGCACCCTCGAGCAGCGCCAGAGCGGTCAGACGTTTACGGCGCTCCTCTTCGCGACGCAAGCGCTCGGCCTCCTCGAACTCACTTCGCAGCTCCTCGAATTCAGTCTCCAACGCCCCGAAAAGGGAACCGATCTCGGCCACCAAATTGCCCTGTTCCTTTTCTAACTCGAGAAAGCGTTGCTGGTCTTCCAACAGACGCTCTCGCGTCGCCTCCAACCCGTTGCGCACGCTGCTGAGGCGGTCGAGGAGCGATAACTCTTGCTGAGCAGCCCGTTCGAGGAACTGGCGGCCGGTAATGAGCTCGGTGAGGCTGTCAACGCCGAAAATGACACCGACGTCACTGACATTTCCCGCTTTGAAGGCGGCGATCGCCTGGGCCTGGACCAGGTTGTGAAGGTCTCTGATTTCCGACTCATAGCTCGTGATGCGATCTTCGAACTCGCCGAGGCGGAATGTGACCGTTGCCAGCTCACCGTAGACCGTGTCGTACACAGCCACGGCATCGTCTAGCCGAACGCTGGCCTCGTCGCGTCGCCGACGCGCCTCATCCAAATCGTCTCGCGACACCTGGCCCACCGCCGGGAGATTGACAGCCAACAGGGCGAGGATCAGCAAGGATGCAAACCAGGGGCGATAGCCGCGAAAAACGAACATCAACTTCATTAGCGTAATGGCAGAAGCATCATCGGCAAGTTGGCGCTGACCCTCAGCGATTTATGCGACCAGGGCCAGTGTCACCCAGTACAAAGCGGCTGCCAGGGCCGCACTGTCAAGCGGCACGAGCACGCCGGGCAATCGCTGAATTAGATAGAGGTCGCCGGTGCGGACTGCCGAACCGAAGGCCCTGCCGGCCAGGAAAGCAGAGGCCACGGCCGCAGCCCCGATCACCATGGCTATCAATGACGTATCCCAAATGACACCCGTGGCCACCCCGGCAATGAGGGTTGCCAGAGCTGCCGAAGTGTGCGGGTCCATAAAGCCCTGTGCATCCGAGCCAAGCCGGACCCACAAGACGACGTTGGCCACCAGCAACATCAGCAGGAGCGAGGTGATGCGACTCTCGGCATGGGACGATCCCAACCGGATAAGCACCAGGGCGCCGACGCCGGTAGAGGAGACCACCGTGACCAGCAAGGCTCCTCCAACCGATTCGATCGTCCGCATTGACTTGTCGAAAATCCCCCAGCTCAACGTCAGCAATATGCCTCCTGCCAGGGCAACTCCCAATCCTTCCGAGCCCCAGGTCCAGGCGGCCCCAACGGCTCCCACGATGGAAAGCAACGTCGGCCAGCGAGTCATCCCACTCCCCCGGGAGGCAGCCTGATCGAAGACATCCCAGGCCCAGGCGCCTGCCACCCCCACGACGAGGATCGCGAACCATCGCTCCGAGCCCAGATTGGCTGCCAGCAAGGCGGCCCAGGCCAAAAGCGGCAAAACAGCCAGCTGAGTAGCCGGTGCCTCCACGGCCGGAGCGGTCCCACCCGAAACAGGCGGCAAGAGAGCCACTTCGTCGCCCGGCATCACCGGAGTGGCATCGTCGGCGGGCTCGCCGTTGACCCACACCTTGGCATTGGCCAGGCCCCGCTCGAAGTCAGGCCCGTAGACAGCCGCCGCTTCGGTGAGGATTTCGCCTACGGACCCCCCATCCAGCTCCACCTCACCGGTTCCGGCAGCCTGCCGCAGTCCTGCGAACAGGCGCAACCGTGCCATGAAAACTCCTTCCCGGTTCAAGAGGTTAGACGAGGCAGTCACCCGGAAACCGGAATACCATGGAGCCGTACTTCCCCAACCGAGAGTCCCCCAGGAGCACATTGACCGGACACCCTTCGCCAGCGCCGCACTGCCACCAACGGCGGCTTTCACCTTGACCTCGGAAGGCCGCAGACGCCGTCGTCTCACAGCCACCGAGGCCGACCTCGGGATTGAGCGGCAGCGCGCGTTCCTCGTAGGCGTTATCAGCCAGGGAAGACATGAGCTCGAGGCGGACCTTTCCCTGCAAGAGCTGGGGCAGCTAACGCTGACGGCCGGCTCGGACCCCGAGGGCTCTCGCCTGGTGCGCCGCGATCGCATCGATCCGGCGACTTTCATCGGCAAGGGCCAGGCCGAGGACCTGGCCCGTGAAGCGACGGCAGCCGACATCGACGTTGTTGTATTCGACAACTCACTGAGCCCGGTTCAACAACGAAACCTGCAGGCGGTCTTCGGTTGTGATGTGGTCGACCGCACGGCCCTCATACTCGATATCTTCGCTCAACATGCCAGCTCCAGGGCGGGCATGCTGCAGGTGGAATTGGCCCAGCTCCGCTACCGGATGCCCCGTCTTCGGGGGAAGGGAATAACCCTCAGCCGGCTGGCCGGAGGCATTGGCACGCGGGGTCCCGGCGAAACCAAGTTAGAGACCGATCGCAGAAGAATCGCTACCCGCATCTCCAAGCTGGAGCGGGAGCTCCGCCACATCGGGCAAGTCCGTCGCACTCAGCGCAAGGCTCGCCTGCAATCCGACATCACTACCGTGGCTCTGGTCGGCTACACCAACGCCGGGAAGTCTTCGCTTCTCAACGCCCTCACCGATGCCGACATCCTCACCGGGAATCAGCTTTTCTCAACACTGGATCCCACCGTGCGACGGCTGGAGCTCGAGGCCGGCACCGTCCTGTTGTCGGACACGGTCGGCTTTGTCCGGGAGCTCCCCCATGAGTTGGTAGAAGCCTTCCGATCCTCCCTCGAGCAGGTGTCCGAGGCCGTCCTGCTCCTCCACGTTGTGGATGCGTCCGACGTGGCGCCGGAGCGACAGATCTCCGCAGTGCACGACGTGCTGTCCGAGATCGACGCCCGGGGAATCCCCGAGCTTCTGGTTTTCAACAAGATCGACCTGGTCGAGCCGCATGTCGTGCAACGCCTTCTCGCCCTGTACGACCCGGCGATCGCCGTGTCGGCTCTCGAAGGCCTCGGGCTCGAGCGCCTGCGGACCGAACTGGCGGAAGCCAAGCGGGCCGACCATATCGTGGCTGCCTTCGTCGTTCCATACGATCACGGCGAGGTGGTGGCGGCCCTGCATCAGCATGCCGAAGTGCTCGAGGAGACTTTCGAGCCCGAAGCAACCCACCTCAAGGTTCGGGGTCCCAGGGCCACGCTGGCGTCCTTCGCTGAATACCGAATCTGATTCATTCACCTTTCGCCGGCCTGCTCCTACACTCCGCGCCCATGCGCCCCCTCGTCCTGATAGTGGCTCTCGTGGCTGCCGCTTGCAGCGGTTCGGCCGATCCCACGACCTCCGCCACCACCCAATCCCCCACCACATCCACCTCCCTGCAGGCTGCGACCACAACCTCCACCGCCTCAACCACCACCACAACGACCACGACAGTCATCTCCTCGACCACGAGCTCCACCTTGCCTGGGACCAGGCAGATCCTCTACGGGGACAGGATCTTCACCATCATCCTCGAAGATTCCTGGCTACCGGATCCGGATTTCTCCAACCCGGGTGCCGGCTTTGTGCAAGACCATTCCTCGCAGGGATTGCCCCCCAGCTACTTCTCCATTGCCTTTGGCCCGGCGGAAGACGGTTTCGATCTCGACGAGCATGTCGCCCAACTCCAGGACGACCTGGCGGCGTTCGTTGTGGACTTCCAGCTCCTCAATCAGGGAACGGACACGGTCAGCGAGAATCCCTCGCGCTGGTTCACCTATGTCGAGTCATTCGATGGATTCGAAGTGGTACAGCGACAGGAAGCAACGGTCAGCCAGGGCACGCTGGTTACTTTCACCCTCATTTCACCGATCGATTTCTATGACTTCGAGGCTGGCAGGGCCGTCGACGCCATCGGCACCTTTGTCGAAATGGCGCTGCGTTGAGCGGGCGGGACGGCGACTCGAGCCCGCCACTGCTCGAGGAGGACGTCGACCCTGATCCCCTGGTCCAGTTCAAGAAATGGTTCAGCGAAGCCCACGCCAGCGGCATCGCTCAACCCGACGCCATGACGTTGGCCACTGCCGTCGATGAGCACCCCTCCGCCCGGGTTGTCTTGCTCAAGCACTTCGACGAGTCGGGGTTCGTCTTCTTCTCCAACTACCAGAGCCAGAAGGGCCGCGAGATTGCGGATAATCCCAACGTTGCGCTGTGTTTTGTGTGGCTGGAATTGCATCGCCAGGTGCGGATCGTCGGCACCGCTGCCCGGATAGCGAACAACGAATCGGATGCCTACTTTGTTTCCCGGCCGCGGGGAGCGCAAATCGCGGCATCCGCCTCCCCGCAAAGTGAGATCCTCGCAAGTCGGGCGGAGCTGGAAAGCAACTTTGCACGTATCGAACAGGAAGCCGGCGACCCCGCCCTTCGCCCTTCGCACTGGGGCGGCTTCCGGGTGGTGCCGGCCACGATCGAGTTCTGGCAAGGCCAGCCCGATCGACTCCACGACAGGCTCCGGTACCGTCGAGAGGCCGGCAACTGGATCATCGAGAGACTCGCTCCCTGACATGCCGGGAACCGAAAGGTCCGGATCCTCCTTCGCAGTGCAGCGGAGCAGTCAACAGTCCCCTCCTGCGGAGCGGAGTCTTCGCAGCGGAGTGGGAGGGGAAAGCGAGCGAAGCGAGCAGGGGTGGGGTCCAAACC
>JAUXLW010000064.1 GCA_030623545.1 Acidimicrobiia bacterium
AGGTTGAGCACCGCCAAGCTGTCGAAGCCTGGAGAATGAAATGGCAAGGTGTCGGTCATTTTTACCTTCATGTGTTGTCACCTCCTTCCGGTCGACTCAGACGAGTCGCTATTTCGCTCGCCTTGTTGTGCGAGAAATCTTCTGTGGTCAGGTAATGCCAGGGCGGCGCCGGAAGGGCGGGGGTCCTGCTCGGCCTTGGATGTCGTAATCCCCGTCAAAGGGTTCGTGGTGGTCGACCTCGCAAAGCTGGGGACCGGGACTGGCGCCGTCGAAACGGTTACGGTGTGCGCTGTCGGGACGTTGTAGGAACCATCAGGTTCAAGCGGAAAAGCGGCGCCTTCCGGCGCCGCTTTTCCTTGCGGTCTTTCTGGCTACTCGTCGGCCAGGTCGTCTTCGGTCTTTCCGATCAATTCATCGAAGGTCTTGACAATTTCGTCCATTCCGGCACCCGGCATGGAGGGATGGGCGGCGCTTGTGGGCGGAGATTTCTGCCTCAGCAGCCAGCCGTCGTCGCTCACTGCGGCTCGGCGTTTGCGAGGCGAGCGCGACGCCCTGGCGCCGAGGCCGAGGACGGCCCCCATGCCAAACAGCGTCCAGGCCCAGACGCCAACCTGAGGCCCCTCGATCGTGGGGTCGAAGAACGCGTTGAGGAGGATGCCGGTCATCGCCAGCATCACCCAGGTTGACAGATTGGCCCGGCGGGCTTCGCCGAGCTCAATGTAGAGGCGACGGGACCTGGCCAGGTGGACGAACCAGGTGCCGAACATGGCTAACCAGAGGAAGGCCCCGACCATCCCCATGCGGGCGACAACCGACAAGTGAGAATTGTGAGGGTTGCGCAGCGGGACGGAGGATCTGGCTGCGACCTTGTAGCGGACTGCCAGATTCTCACCGAAGCCCCGGCCGGCGAAGACGTTTTCCTGGAGCAAGATGTCATCCAGCACGTCCCCCCAGAGGCTGAGACGCCACTGCGTGGTGTTGTCAAAGCGGCTGCCACTGGTCGCTTCCTCGGAGATCGACTGAATGTTCTCTATGACCTGGCTAACAGACAGCTCGCGCCGGTCGAGTTGAAACTTGACGTCGAGAGCGGCCGCCATGATGCCCACCATGACCGAGACGATCAGGACACCGACCATCGCCCCCCGGGCATGCCGGGCCAACACGAACACGACACCGAGGATGAAAAGTGCGGCCAAGAACCCACCCCGGCTCTGGGTGCCGGCTCCCACGATCAGCAGGAGGCCGAGCAGTGTCATTGCTGTGGCCCGTTTCTGGAGCTTCCTTGATCCCGAAGGGCCGACGACGAGGATCAGAAACGCGAGGGCGATGGCGACGTTAACGGCAATATTGGCGCTCTTGTGGCTTACGAGCCGGGTGCTGGAGTCGGGAATACGAGGCCCGAAGGACACATTGCCGAGCGCCAGTCGCGCGATCATCACCACGAGGAAGAAGGGAATGAACTTCGTGAACTTATCGACAAGCTCATCCCACAGGGCCGGTTTGTAGAGGAGCATGACAGCGGTGATGATCGCAAAGAGCCCGTAGTACCAGAGCACGCTGTCACGGACCGCATCGATGCCCCACTCCTCAATGCCCTGAAAGGTGAGAGCGAACCCCCAAAGCATGAACCCGCCAAGTAGCTGGATGGGTCGGCTCAGGCGCAGAACTCGACCCAGGTGGGGGGTTTGCAGAATGACAAAGAGCCCGAATCCCAGCCCGAGCTCTCCCAGGAACACTGGTGTTCCTGGAATGTGGATCCAGGCGAAGGCACGATCGAACAGCAGGTAGCCACCAAGCAGAAACAGCATGACCCTGGTGAGCCATTGGAGATGGCGATCAGTGGGGAGCTTCCCTGTTGCCAGGGAGCGGCTGGCCCGAGAAGGGATATGAACGGGAGCGAGGGGGGGCGAGACCATTTATCGGACCGGCCTTGTCGTACAGGGATGGGGCACTCTGGTCAGTGTCGGTATGTGGTGGCGCCCGCTTAAGAACGGCAGATCCTCAAGCGGATGTGACCCAGCCCGCTTCGGCGTATTGGGACCGCTTCTTGCGGTACTCCTCTTCCAGCAGTCCCCACGCCGTGTGATCGAGCCACCGGCCACGAACTTTGAGCTCCTGGCGGAGCAAGCCTTCGCGAGTAAAGCCGAGTTTCTGTGCTACCCGCTCGCTGGCATCGTTACCGACGGCGATGCGGAGCACGATCCGATGAAGCTCCATCTCATCGAAGCCGACCTCCAGGGTGCGGGCCGTCGCTTCCGTGGCAATGCCCTTTCCCGACTCGTCCGAGCGTATCCAGTACCCCACTTCGCCAACCGACGATTGGCGCGACGTGTACCAGACAGACACGTTCCCGAGGTGGGGCCCCGGATCGTCCCGGGAACGGATGGTGAAGTCATAAGCTCTTCCTTCGCCCCACGCCGTCACGGAATCGCGCAGGAAGATGAGCCCGTCCCTCCGCCCATAGCTCATATGGGCCCAGGGCAGCCACTCGTTCAATGTTGGTAGCGAGGCCCCGACCGCGTCCAGGAGCGAGTCCAGGTCGCGACGCTTGAAAGGGCGCAGCTCCAGATTCGGGGTCAGACGGGGGTTCGTGGGGAGCATCCATGACAGCTTATCTCCGGAGCCCCGTCTTCTCTGCGAGTAGAGCTGGCCTAGGAGCCTGCTGAGTAATGCGGCGACCTGTTTTGCTCAGGGGGCGCCTAGCCTTGCCCCATGCAAGGCTCCTGGGAGCCGCTGTCCAGGCTCCCCAAGCAATACCAGGGCGAAAAGCCGGCCACCGCAGCTGTTTTGGTTCCGTTGTATGAGGACGACGCAGGCGAGATCCGGGTGGTGATCACCAAGCGACCCGATCACATGCCGTCGCACCCCGGTCAGCTGGCTTTTCCCGGAGGCAAGATCGACCCCGAAGACGCCAGTCCGTTGGCAGCGGCGCTGCGAGAAGCGGATGAAGAAGTGGGCATCCGTCCCGGCGATGTCGAGGTGTGTGGTTTCCTCGAGCCGGTAAATACCAATCGGCTTGACATGATTGTTGCTCCGGTGGTGGGTCGACTGCCCGGACCTCCCCGGCTCGTGTTGCAGCCCGAAGAAGTTGAGCTGAGCCTGGAACCTCGGCTCGAGCACTTCTTCGACGAGGCATTGTGGCGGAGCGAATTGTGGTCGGGCTTCGAGCTGTGGTTCATTGAGGTTCAGGGTGAGGTGTTGTGGGGTGCCTCTGCCCAGATCATGCGGTCAATGCTGGATGTGATCAGAGGGCGGTGAAGAGGGGGGCCAGCACTAGCGCCGGCAGCAGGTTCGCCACTCGAATGCGCTTCAGGTCGAGTAAGCGCAAGGCCACTCCGATGAGCAAGATGCCGCCGGCGGACGCCAGGGCGTCAAGAGACGCGTCGCTCAGGGAATCACCAACGATGGAGGAAACCAGGGCGATACCGCCCTGCACAACGAGGATGGTGCCTGCTGAGACGATCACTCCCCAGCCGTAGACGGCCGCGAAGGCGATCGACGCGAAACCATCGAGACCGGCCTTGATGAAGAGCAGCTCCGGGTCGCCCAGCCCGTCGTTTATGGACCCCAGCACGGTCAGCGGGCCCACACAGAAAACGAGTGAGGCGATGACGAAGCCTTCACCAAACGCCCCTCGTCGATCGGCGATTATACCGGCGGCGGCAGCTTCAGGAAGCTCGGCGTCTATCACCGGCGAGCCGTGCTGACCCGTGAAGCGGTCCCGTAGCCGGTTGCCGAGGCGCTCGAGCCACTGTTCGATGCCGACCAGCTCGCCGAGGACGCCGCCCAGCAGAACGGCTGCCAGGATAGGAACCAGTTCCTCGGCCCGCAGCGAATCGCGAAATGCGATGGCCAATGTGAGCAGTCCCAGCCCGGCCATGACGGTGGTGCGAATGCGCTCCGGGAGCCGACTTCCGGCGACGGCGCCGATAGCGGTCCCGATCAAGACGGTGGTGATATTGGCGGCGGTACCGAGGAACATTGGGTGATTGGTTGTCAGAGGCTCTCGAGGAAATCTCGAGCCAGTGCGGCGAAAGCTGCCGGTTCTTCGAACTGAGGCATATGCGCAGTCCCCTCCATCACCACGAGCTTCGCATCGGGAGCTCTCTCCGTAATTGACCGGGCCCGGTCGAGCATCAAGGGCATGTCGAGGTCTCCGACAACGACCAGGGTCGGCATCGCCAATTCGTCAAGCCGCTCGTAGGCAGAAGGTGGCTCGATCTCATCGCCGGGCGAGGGTGCCTCCAGGGCGCGACCGTTCATGTCGAGGAACAGGGCCCGCTTGTCGCCGCCTACCCTGCCTTCAGGCGCGAGCGGGCCATCAAGCCATAGATGGGTCTCCAGGCGATTCGCCTCCCCGAGATCGCCGCTCTCGTATGCCTCGTCGGCAGCTTCATCAAGCGCCACAGCCTCGGGCAAGAGCGAAGCGGTTTCGACGGGTGCGCCTGTAATCGCCGTTCCGATGAGAATGAGGGCGCGGACTTTCTCGGGATGGGCGAGGGCGAAGTCGATGGAAATGCGCCCTCCCTGTGAGTTCCCTACCAGGACTAGTGGGTCGTTGCCCAGATGGGAGACGACCGCTCCCAGGTCGCGGGCGTGTGAATAGCTCTCCGGCAGATACCTGGTGTCTCCGAAGCCACGCCGGTCATAAGCGATGAGGCGGCCGGTTGATTCGAGCTTTGCCATGGTTTCCGACCAACTACGCCGGTCGGCAACGCCGGCGTGTAGCAACACCGCAGCGGGACCCTTCCCGGCCTCCTGGCAGGCCAGTGCGGCGTTCGATGACTGAACGGTGAAGTGCTCCATGGGAGGCACTCTAGGAGTAGAGGCCTCCCGGAGTGGGTGCCCCCTACGCGGTCGGTATAGGCTCGCTCCATTATGGGAAGGCAGGTTGTTTTCAGCGGGCTACAGCCCACCGGGAATATCCATATCGGTAACTATCTGGGAGCTTTGCGCAACTGGGTTCGGCTGCAGGATGAATACGACACGATCTATTGCGTGGTCGATCTGCACGCCTTGACACAGCCCCAGGATCCGGTCGTGTTTGAGAGAGAGCGACTCGAGGCCGCCAAGGTATTGATCGCCGCCGGCGTTAACCCGGAGCGGTCATTGCTGTACTACCAATCCAAGGTCCCCCAGCACACAGAGCTGGCTTGGATTCTCGGCACGCTCACCCAGATGGGCAATTTGAACCGGATGACCCAGTTCAAGGAAAAGTCGGGTCAGGGCAGTGCCAACCTTGGCCTGTACTCGTACCCGGTGTTGATGGCGGCCGATATTCTGATTCACCATGCCCACAAGGTTCCAGTGGGCGAGGACCAAACTCAGCACCTGGAGCTTTCACGCGATCTGGCTGAGCGCTTCAATCGCCGTTACGGCGAGGAGTTCCCCGTGCCCGAGGGAATCATTCCGGAGGTGGGAGCGAGGATCATGTCGCTACAGGATCCTGCCGCCAAGATGTCCAAATCCGCTGAGAACCTTGGAAGCCGGGTGCTCCTACTCGACGATCCCGACACCATCCGCAAGCGCATCTTGCGAGCTGTCACCGATTCGGGCACGGGAATCACGTACGACTGGGAGGCCAAGCCGGGGATCACGAACCTGGTAGAGATCTTCTCACTGTTCACGGACACTCCGATAGGAGAGGTCGTCAACGAGCATTCTGAAAAGCAGTACGGCGAGTTCAAGCTGCTGGTTGCGGAGGCTGTGATCGATGGCCTCGCCCCCATCAGGAGGGCCCACGCAGCTCTGGAGGACGAAGAGGTGAAGCGGATAATGCAGAAGGGCGCCCTCGACGCCCGAAGCAGCGCTGAGGGCTTCCAGGTGGGAGTGCGGGAAAAAGTCGGTCTGGGCGGTTAGGGCCGGCGCCCTGGGCGCTGCTACCGTCGCATCCCATGGATATAGAAATCGGCATGGGAAAGTCGGGCCGCCGGGCCTACGGTTTCGATGATATCGCCATTGTGCCCTCCCGCCGGACCCGCGACCCGGAAGATGTGGACCTGAGCTGGACCATCGACGCTTATACGTTCGAGCTTCCCTTGATGGCTTCGGCGATGGACTCGGTGGTGAGCCCGGCGACTGCCGTCGAGGTGGGCCGGCGCGGCGGCCTGGCGGTGCTCAACCTCGAGGGTTTGTGGACCCGCTATCCGGACCCGGCTCCGTACTACCAGGAGATTGCCGCGCTGGAACCGGAGAAGGCGACGAGGCGCATGCAAGAGATCTACCTCGAGCCCATCAAGCCCGGGCTCATCGGCGAGCGCATCGCTGAGATCGGGGCCGCCGGTGTCATCACAGCTGCCAGCCTCACACCACAGAGAGTCGAGGATTTTGCACCGCTGGCGGTTGAGGCCGGGCTCCACGTGCTGGTTATCCAGGGAACCGTCGTATCCGCCGAACATGTCTCGACCCGCCACGACCCGCTTGACTTGAAGGAATTCATCCGCAACTTCGAGCTTCCGGTCATCGTGGGAGGGTGCGCTTCGTATTCCACGGCATTGCACCTGATGCGAACAGGCGCTGTAGGGGTTTTGGTTGGTGTGGGCCCGGGAGCTGCCTGCACGACCCGGGGAGTCCTGGGAATCGGCGTCCCCCAGGCCACGGCTATCGCCGATGCGGCCGGTGCCAGGATGCGACACCTCGACGAGACCGGCCGTTACGTGCACGTGATTGCCGACGGGGGCATGCGCCGGGGGGGTGAGATTGCCAAGGCCATCGCTTGCGGGGCTGATGCGGTCATGGTCGGCTCACCGTTAGCGGCAGCCCATGAGGCCCCGGGCGCCGGCTGGCACTGGGGGATGGCTACTTTCCACCCCAGCCTGCCGCGGGGTGCCAGGGTGAGCGTTGGCACGCTGGGTTCGATTGAGGAGATTCTCCTTGGGCCGGCCTACGAGAACGACGGCCGCCGGAACCTCTTTGGAGCCCTGCGGATATCCATGGCCACCACCGGTCA
>JAUXLW010000183.1 GCA_030623545.1 Acidimicrobiia bacterium
CCCTGCTCGCTTTCCGCTCCCCCTCCTGCGAAGACTCCGCTCCGCAGGAGGGGGCTGCTGACTGCTGACTGCTGACTGCTGACGTCCTAGCCTCGCGGCATGCGGATTGCTGTAACCGGATCTACCGGGCTCATCGGAACAGCTTTGCTTCCGGCGCTACGGGAGCGGGGGCATGAGGCGGTTCCCATCAATCGGGGTCCAGCTCGTCGCGGAGCTCTCAGCTGGGATGTCGAGGGCGGTCGAATAGATGACCTCTCCGGCGTGGACGGGGTGGTTCACCTGGCCGGGATTGGCATCGGCGATAAGCGCTGGAACGCGGCTCACAAACAAGCGATACTCGACAGTCGGGTGGCCGGAACTCGCCTGGTCGTGGAGGCCATGGCCGGCGCCGACCCCATGCCGTCCGTGCTGGTGAGCGCCTCGGCGGTCGGCTACTACGGCGACCGGGGCGGCGTCGAGTTAGACGAGGACTCCGGGCCGGGGACGGGCTTCCTGGCCGACGTTTGTGTTCGCTGGGAAGAGGAAGCCGACGGCGCCGCCGACTCGGGGATTCGAGTGGTCAAGACTCGTTCCGGAATCGTGCTCTCCACCGAGGGGGGAGGGTTGGCCAAGATGCTCCTGCCTTTCAAGTTGGGCCTGGGGGGCCGTCTGGGGCCTGGCACCCAGTGGATGAGCTGGATCTCGCTGCCCGACCAGGTGGGAGGAATCATTCATCTTCTCGAGTCGGACGTGTCCGGGCCTGTCAACATGGTTGCGCCGGGTCCCGTAACCAACGCCGACTTCACAAAGGCGCTTGGAGCCGCCGTGCACCGCCCCACCATTCTGCCAACCCCTCTGTGGCCGGTGAAGGCGCGTTTCGGGTCCGAGCTGGTCGAGGGGATGCTCCTGTCAAGCCTTCGAGTCGCCGGGTCTCGCCTGGTGAAATCCGGATATCAATTCCGACACCCGGACTTGCCGTCAGCCCTGAGAGCGGTGCTTGCCGGTTGAATCTTTGCGGCTTGCGAGGTAGGCCCCCAGCAGCACCAGCACCATGCCGATCAAGGTGAGCGGCCCGACTTCTTCGTCTCGAAAGGCGACGCCGAGAATTGTTGCCACGACGGGTACGAGGTAAATAGCGAGTGCTCCTCGCGTAGCGCCCACCCGACCAATCAGCTGGGTCATGATCGCGAGAGCCACACCGGTTCCGAATACGCCGAGCACTGCCACCGCCACTGCGCTCTGCATCTCGAACGATGATCTCGACACCGAGAGGACGCCCAGCGGCACTGTTGCCGCTGCGGCGATCAGCTGCACCCGCCAAATCACAGGTAGGGCGCCGTAGGACTGCTGCAGGGGCACGGCAATGTTGGTGGAGAAGCCGTATAACACGGTGGCTGCGAGCACGAGGATGATGCCGAGCGCGGCACTCTCTCCGCCTCCGGAGGACAGTGAAACCAGGACCACACCGAAGAAGCCGACCAGTAGACCTCCGATGATGATCGAGCCGGGAAGTCTCCGTAGCAGGACCGCAGCGATCACGGCTGCGAATAGTGGCATGGCGGCGTTGAGAATGCCGGCAAGTGAGGAGTCGATCCATTGCTGGGCGATAGGGAAAAGTGTGAAGGGTATGGCAATCCACGTGAAACCCAGCAGGATGAGCCGGGGCCAGGCCCGGGCATCGACAGGGGCGCGGGCTCCAGGCAGGAGACCGATGGCCACCGCGCCGAGCGAAACTCGCAACCACGTGATCAGGCCCGGCTCGAAGGCGTCGAGCCCGATATCGATAAAGAGAAATGAGGCGCCCCACATGAGGGCTAGCGACGCGACCATGGACCATTCGGAGGGCCCGAACGATTCAGGCCTCGTCCCGTCGGCAGTGCTAATGATGCGATCGGGACGGCCAGTCATTCGAGGAGGCTAGTGGGGGTCGTTAACCGCACTGTTTGTGCAACTCCCTCGTAAGCTGATCGGGTGCCATCCCTGGTCGTATTCCCTCGTGGTCGAGTGCTGCTTCCCAAGCAGCGTCTGCGCTTGCGCGTCCATGACACGGCTATCACCCGTGCCATAGGTGACGCGTCAACATTTGCGGCCTTCTTTACGCCGGCGGCCGATCGGCTGAGCCGTGTGGGGGTCGAGGCCAGGATTCTCCATCGTTTTCCGGCCTCTCACGATCGGGTAGACCTCGAAGTCGTTGGCGGCGAGCGCCTGCAAGGGGTCGGCGAACAGGTTGGCCACTTGCGGGATTTCGATTATCTCGAGGACCTCGATGGTCCCGGCGACCTCGAGGAGTTGCGAAGTGAGGTCGAGCGAGCCTGGCGACGATTTGCCGCCGCAGCCGTAGAAAGCGGCCGCGACCTCCAATTGGAATCGAGCATTCATCCCGATCCCAGGATCGCCTCCTACCAGCTGGGGACGATGATGCCCATTTCGCATCCGGAGAGACAGGAGCTTTTGGAGATCCCTACCACCTCTGAGCGGCTCGACCGGGTGCTCTTGTACCTTGCCGGAGAGACCGGCTTGTTGCGTCACATGCTCGGTCTGGGGAGAATGGGCGCCTGATGGCAGGTATGAAAGAACTCCCGGAGCTCATCCAAGAGTCCCTAGACGTCTCCAAGCAGTATCTGCGTCAGGAGACGGTGGAGCCGGCCAAGCGTCTCGGGAAGACTTTTGGTCTGGGCTTCGCCGCCGCGGCTTTGTTCAGCCTGACGACTCTGCTCGGCGGTATCGCGATGAATCGATGGATCATCCGGGCACTCCCGGAGGGTCGCGCCTGGAGCGGCCTCGGGTATGTGCTTTCAGCTCTTGCCCTCCTGGTGGTTGCCGGCCTCATCATCTGGCTGGGCCGGCGAGGAGCCCCCGACAAGCCGGAACCACTCTCCGTTTCGTCTCTTCTTGGTTCAGCGGACGAGGAGTAGCCTGGGCCCATGGCTATTGAACGCTCCGACCTCGAGGCCAAATTTCGGCGAGTACAAAGTGCGGTGGATGACACCACCACAACGGTCAAGAACGCTGGTGTCGCCCTGGCCATCGCCGGAGTTGTAGTCGTGGTTTTGGTGTACTTCCTGGGACGTCGCCGCGGCCGCAAAGGCGGAGCCCGGCTGGAGATTTACCGTCTGAGCTGAGGCTCAGTCGTTCCCGAGTAATTTCTTGGCGCGCGCCAGTTTGCGTCGTCGCCTGCGGGTCGAATGTTTCTCGTTCTTGGCCTCCCAGCCACTTGCAGCCTCCTCGTGGCGCCGGCGCTTGCGACGGGCACGACGCGAGGGAGCCGCATTGCGCTCCGCTTTGGCCACGGACTTGGCTGCGGTGCGTTGCAGCCGTCGCGCCTTCTTTGCGCGTTTGCGCGTCGGGCGGCGTCGGGCTTTCTCCTCGGCCTTGCCCAGCTTGCGGCGTTGGCCGCGCCGCAGGGAAGCCACGTCCAGCACGCCCTGTTCGATTTCTTCCACCCGGCGGGCCCGCCGTCGCTTCCTCCGAGATAGTTGGGGAGTGGCAGCCGGCTCGAGCTCCTCAGGAGTCGATTCTTCCTTGGTCAGAAGATCGGCTGCCGCCGCCATCAGCTCCGACCCGATCCCTCCCGGGGAGAGAGTCTGGGAGATGGGCGGCTGTCCCTCCTCGGGTATTCGCACCACGTACGTGGCTCCCGGCTCGAGATCTTTGCGGACGAGCAAAACTTTGGCGGGCTTGCGGCGCTTGCGCAGATGTTGGACGGCATTCACCGCCGCCCAGAGCCCCACTGAGGTGGGCGTGGCACCCGTCCGCAGGCTGCGTAGCAGCCTTTTGCTATTACCCCCGGCTAAATTCATAGGAGTCCCAATCTAGGCCGCGGCAAGGGGGAGGACATGTTTAAGCATCGCGAGGTCATGTTGAAGGTGATGGTCGGCATCATCGTGATCGGCATGTTGGCGTTGTTTGTCACGCCCTTCCTTCAGTAGACGTGATATCCGTCTCATGAGCGATTTCGCTAAGGGCGACTCCTGTCTGCTCACCGACAACAAAGGGCGCC
>JAUXLW010000037.1 GCA_030623545.1 Acidimicrobiia bacterium
ACGTGCTCGGCGGCAGACATGTCCAATGTCTCACCGTCCTGGGTGGTCAGGTTGCAAACGTAAACCACCTGAGCCGGCGATCGGTTCACCGCCTCGGACATTCCCGGCACCAGGAGAGCAGCTACCACGGAGGTGAAGAGGCTGCCGGGCCCGATGATCACCTGATCGGCTGCACCTATCACCTCGAGCGCTCGCGGATTAGCCGCTTCGTCGGCCGGTATCAACTGCAGCTCCGAGAGGTTTCCCCGCGCCTTGGCGATCTCGGCCTGGCCGTCGACCGGCCGGCCGTCGATGATCGCTTGCAAGTGGAGCGATTCCCGTGAGGCGGGAATGACATGGCCCAGTGATCCCAGCGCGTCTTCGGCAACCGACAGAGCCGTCTCGAAATCGCCAAACAGTTCGGCCATGGCTGCCAGCAGCAAATTGCCGAGCGAATGACCGGCGACGTCGCTCGTCTCAAAGCGGAAGCCGAACATCTCACCCCAGAGACTTGGTTCGGGGCTCAGCGCCAGCAAGCATCTGCGGAGGTCTCCCGGCGGCAATATGTCGTAGGCGGCGGTGAGCCGCCCCGATGACCCCCCGTCGTCCGCCACCGTCACCACTGCGTCAATCCGCGAGGCATAGGCCTGAGCCCCGATCAAGGCCTGAGCTAGTCCATGGCCGCCACCGATGGCGACCACCCGCGGGCCACTCGGGTCAAGCTGGATGATCTCCAGCATCTCGGTTTCCAGCTCCAGCGCGGTCACCGATCAGCCTCGGTGGCTTCGATATCGCGATGTCGCGTCGAGACCGCCGTCCCGGCATCGGAAAGCCTCTTGGTCAACTCCTCGGCTATCGCCACCGAGCGGTGCCGGCCTCCAGTGCAGCCCACGCCCACCCGCAGATAGGCCTTGCCCTCGTCCACGTAGTGAGGCACCAGAAACGCCAGCAGGTCGGCAACCCGGGTCACGAATTCCTGAGCGGTTTCGTCAGAGAGGACGTACTCGGAAACAGAAGCATCGATCCCGGTCAAGGGCCGCAGCTCGGCGACCCAGTGCGGGTTGGGAAGAAACCGAACGTCGAAAACGAGGTCCAGATCGCGAGGGCTTCCGTGCTTGAAACCGAACGACGTCACCGAGACCCGCATCCTCCGCTCCGGAACCGGGGCCTCAAATGCCTCCACAAGGCGGCGGCGCAGATCGTGGACGCTCAATTCGGTCGTATCGATGAGGACGTCGGCGTTACCTCGCAGGTCCGCGAGAATCTTGCGCTCGGCGACGATCGACTCTTCAAGCGTGTCGGCTTTCAGTGGATGGGGACGGCGGGTCTCCTGAAAGCGCTTGACCAGTGATTGATCGTCGGCATCAAGAAAGACCACCATGGTGCGGATTCCCAACCGCTGAAGCACCAGAATCTCCCGCTCGAGCTCCTCGAAGGTATAGGCCCCCGTTCGGGAATCCACCGCCACCGCGAGCCGGTAGCTGGGCTTGTCCGCCACGTCGGCAATCTCAACCACCCGGTTGATGAGTTTGGGCGGCAGATTGTCGACAACATAGAAGTCGAGATCTTCTAGAACTTTGGCGGCGGTTGAGCGGCCCGCCCCCGCCATGCCGGTGATGACTACCACCAGCGACTGTTCGGTCATCGGCGACTGATCAGTCACCAGCACCCTCCGGAGTCAGCATGTGGGCTTTCATTTCCAGCCCTCGCAGCCGGATCTCCCCCGGCTCGTTCCCCCGACACAGCATTCAGCCGTGGCCGAGCTGATCCGTCGCCAGTCATTCAGGCCTCCTCCCGGGGCCCACTCACAACCGCGAGATCGTGGAGGGCGGCGTAGACGCTCTCAGCAACCTTACGCGGGACAACCTCGTTCATCTCGTCAATAGAGGCCTGGCGGAGACGCTTGAGCGAGCCGAATTGACGCAGCAGGGCCTTCTTGCGAGTGGGGCCAACTCCCTTGATATCGTCGAGCACAGAGTCGACCATGCCTTTTCCTCGCAACTTGCGGTGATAGGTGATGGCGAACCGATGGGCCTCATCCCGCACTTGCTGCAGCAGGTAGAGGGCTTCTTCTCCGCGTGGGATCCGCACAGTCTCCGCCCGACCCGGCAGGTAAACCTCCTCCATCTTCTTGGCGAGCCCGGCGATGGGGATGTCGAGCCCCAGCTCCTCCAGGACCTGGACGGCCCGGCTCACCTGTCCCGCCCCACCATCCACCAGAACTAGTGAGGGCGGATAGGCGAACTTGCCCCGTTCTTCTACCGGCAATTCCCGCTCGGCCAGGTAGGCGGTGAAGCGCCTCCGCAGAACCTCTTCCATCGAAGCGAAATCGTCTTGCCCCTGAACATCGCGCACCCGGAAGTGGCGGTAGTGGGATTTTCGGGGAAGCCCATCCTCCAGAACCACCATGGAACCAACGGTGTTGGTCCCTTGCACCGTCGAGATGTCGTAACACTCGATCCGGAGAGGAGGCTCCGGCAGATCCAGGGCGGCCTGGAGGCTGCGGAGCGCCTTGGCCCTCGCATTGTGATCCGACTGGCGACGCAAGCGGTGACGAGCGAACTCCTCGGCAGCATTGGCTGCCGCGGTCTCCTGCAGGCGACGCTTGGCTCCCCGCAGCGGCACCTTGAGCTCCACCGGCCCTCCCCGCCGGGTTGCCAGCCACGATTGCAGCACCTCATGGTCCGCAGGCAATTCCGGAACCAATATCGCTTTGGGAGGGACCTCTGACCCGTACAACTGCTCGATCATGCGGGCGAGCAACTCGCCGGCACTCACGTCCTCAACTTTGTCGACGATCGTGGAGATCCGGCCGACCACGCGACCCCGGCGCACCGTCAGCACCGCTAACGAGGCTTCGAGCTCATCTTCCCCCACAGCCAACAGGTCGAAGTCATCGGGCTGCTTGGTCACCATTTCCTGGCGAGCGCTCGCCTTCTCCACGGCGTTGAGCTGGTCCCGTAAACGGGCGGCCTGCTCGTACTCCTGGCGATTGGAGGCCCGGGTCATCTCGGACTCGAGGCGGTCGACCACTAACTCATGATCTCCGGAAAGGAAATCGGCCAGGCCGTCGACGTATCGCTGGTATTTCCCGGCCTCGACGTCGCCAATGCAGGGGCCCGAACAGCGCTCAATGTGATAGAGCAAGCACGGCCGCCCGAGCCGCTCATGGCGTCCGTACTTGGCATCGGTGCATGTGCGAATCGGAAATGTGCGAAGCAAAAGGTCGAGCGTTTGACGTATGGCGTAGGCGTGTCCATAAGGACCGAAGTACTGGGTGCCCCTCTTTCGCTTCCCGCGCATGACCATCGCCCGGGGCCACTCGTCGGATCTCGTGATCGCCAGATATGGATAGGACTTGTCGTCTCGCAGCCTGATATTGAACCGGGGCTTGTGCTTTTGGATCAAGGCATATTCGAGCATGAGAGCGTCGACCTCGTTCTTGGTGACGATCCACTCCACGGAATCGGAGGCCTCGAGCATTGCCTGAGTGCGGGTGGCCGGTGCCTTCGAAAAGTATGAGCCCACACGCTTGCGAAGGGATTTGGCCTTCCCGGCATACATGACGGCCCCATGCCGGTCCCGAAAAAGATAGGAGCCGGGCAAGTCGGGAATTTCAGAAGGGAGAGGCCGCTGCACCATGCGTAGAAAGTCTACGAGGGCCGGCGGTTTTCCCACCAGATGCCAACCAGACGGGGAATGTTGGCCTGTCGTCCCAGGACCGGGTCGCGCTCGGCAGCAGCCGCTCCCACCCCGACCTCTTCGAGCCCCACCAGGCTCCAGCCGGCCCGGGCTGCCGAGGTCAGTATCCGGCCGAGGGGACGGTGATAGACGTGGATATTCACGCGGCCACCTGGCTCCACACTCATGCCCTCCTGCAGGTACGGCCCCCAGCGCCAGCTAACTTCGCCATCAGCCGGGTCGACGAGCGGACCGGCTCCGGGAGCGGTGAAAGCCGGATGATTAGCGACCACAGCCAGCACGCCCCCGGCCCGGACCACCCTGGCGGCCTGGTCGAACAGCGCTTCGATATCGGCGATGTGCTCCAACACCAGTACGGCGTAGGCGCCGTCGAGCCTGCCGGTGGCCAGCCAGCCGAGCGACGGCAGCCGGGCCCGAACGACCGGAGCCGAGGCGAGAGCCTGCCCGAGAAGCTCCAGGGAAAGGTCGCAGCCCACCACGGTGCCTCCTGCCTCCCGGACCGCTCGCATGCCCTGGCCCTCACCGCATCCCATGTCCAGGTAGCGATGACCCTCAATCGGGCTGAGCACTCTGAGGAGAAGCGGCAGAACCTCCTCGCGATAGGCGGGATCGTTGGTGATCTCCGCGCTCCACCATTCCGGGTCCCAGTCGGGTTGTTCGGCCATCAGGGGCCACACGGTACAGTGAGCCGCCATGGCGAGCCGACACCAGGGGCGAACAACCGAAACACCCCGGGCGCGTTACCTGGTGCTGTTGGGTCTGGGGGCCGCCGCGCTGATGGTCCTGATTCTGGCCGCCAGGTTGGGTGGACTTTCCGGCCTGCTCACCGTTGGCGAGAGCGTGCCCATCAGATCCCTGATCGAAGAAGAGCTCCCGGATGTGACCATCCACGCAGCCACCGGACACGATGGACAGTACTTCTACGCGATAGCCCGGGATCCGTTCGCCTCCGGGCCGACCCCGGATTTACTCAGGCTTCCTTCATACCGCTACCGCCGCATTGGCTTTCCACTCGTTGCCGGGGGAATCGGCACTTTCTCGCCCGAAACAACCGTCGCCGGCATGTTGGTCCTGGCGATGGCCGGCTTCGGGATGAGTGTGGTGGCTACCTACCGTCTGGCGTGGAGAGAGAGTTTGCCGAGTTGGGTGGCGCCCCTGGCAGCAGCTTCCCTCCCCGCTCTGCTCTCCGTGAGGTTTCTAATGGCAGATTCCCTGGCCCTGGGCCTGGGCTTGCTCGGCATATTGTGGTTCGTGGAAGGTCGGGACAAAGCGGCCCTGGTGGCCCTGGCTCTGGCGGCGCTCACCAAAGAGACCTACCTTCTAATACCACTCGCCATGGCGGCAAGCATCATCCACGCCGACCGGCACTCTCCTGATTCCCGCCGCCGGGCGCTGTGGTACGTGGTCTGGCCGACGCTGCCGGTGACACTGTGGAGCACCTTCCTGGTCGTGCGCCTCGGTTGGGGCGACCAGGCGCTCAATAATTTGGAATGGCCTTTCGTCGGGATCATCGAGAGCATCGCCCGGTGGGACCAGGCTCCCGGCCGCGAAGTCGCGTTTGCGATTTTCGCCATGGTCACCGTGGCCCTGGCGGTAACCGTGGTAGTGCTGGTGCGAGACCGGATGCTGGCCTGGCTGATCCTGCCGTGGGTTGCACTAATGGTCATCAGCTCGGATCTCATCTGGGCCTTCGGCAACAACGCCCTGCGCGTGGCAGCCCCGCTATGGACTCTGGGGGTGTTGGGCCTCGGGACCTACGTGGCCAGGACGTCGCGGAGGAACTTGCCTGTGTAGCTCTCGGGTATTTGAGCAACATGCTCGGGGGGCCCTTCCGCCACGATGCGGCCGCCCTCATCTCCGCCTTCCGGCCCCAGGTCGATAACCCAGTCGACCGTCTTGATCACGTCGAGGTTGTGCTCGATGATGATCACGGTGTTCCCGGTGTCCACGAGGCGCTGCAGAACATTCAGCAGCTTGCGCACGTCCTCGAAGTGGAGCCCCGTGGTGGGCTCGTCGAGTATGTAGACGGTACGACCGGTAGCCCGCTTGCCAAGCTCGCTCGAGAGCTTCACACGCTGGGCCTCCCCGCCGGAAAGCGTCGGGGCCGGCTGGCCGAGCCGGATGTAGCCCAATCCAACGTCGTAGATGGTTTGCAAGACCCTGGCGATGCTCGGCTGGTTCTCGAAGAAGGCCAGAGCCTCCTCGACCGACATATCGAGAATGTCGGCAATGGAGTGCCCTTTCCACAAGATCTGCAAGGTGTCACGGTTGTAGCGCCGTCCCTTGCACACCTCACACGAAATGTAGATGTCGGGCAAGAAGTGCATCTCGATCTTGATCGTCCCGTCACCTTTGCAGGCCTCGCAACGCCCCCCCTTGACGTTGAAGCTGAAGCGGCCCGGCTTGTAACCCCGCACCTTGGCGTCGGGAGTTGAAGCAAACAGGGTGCGAATCTTGTCGAAGACGCCGGTGTAGGTCGCAGCATTCGAACGGGGCGTACGGCCGATCGGAGACTGATCAATGTTGATCACCTTGTCCACGTGTTCGATCCCGTCAATACGCTTATGGCGGCCGGGCAGGGTCCGATTGCGATTGAGGGTGGCCGCCAGGCCAATGGAGAGCACGTCCTGCACGAGAGAAGACTTGCCACTCCCGGAAACTCCCGAGACCGCCACCAGGCGTCCGAGCGGAAAAGCCACATCGATGTCGGCCAGGTTGTTGTGTGACGCTCCGACGACCGTCAGAAAACGTCCATCAGGCTCCCGCCGTAGATCAGGCACCGGTATTACCCGGCGCCCCGCCAGATAGTCACCGGTGATCGAGGCCTGCTCCGCCGTGATGTCCTTCAATGTCCCTTGCGCCACGATGTGCCCACCGTGCTCACCTGCCCCGGGACCAATGTCCACCACGTGGTCTGCGACCCTGATGGTGCTTTCGTCGTGCTCCACGACGATCACCGTGTTGCCCAGGTCGCGCAGGCGGATGAGGGTTTCGATGAGCCGTTGGTTGTCTCGCTGATGGAGGCCGATCGAGGGCTCGTCGAGGATGTACAGGACCCCTACCAATCCCGACCCGATCTGGGTGGCGAGGCGGATGCGCTGGGCCTCTCCCCCGGCCAGAGTGGCTGCGGTGCGGGACAGGGTCAGGTAGTCGAGCCCGACGTCGAGTAGAAACTGCAGCCGGTCCCGTACCTCCCTCAAAACCATGTCGGCGATCTTGGCGTCTCTCTCGGAAAGGTCGAGGCTGTCGAAAACCTCCCGGGCCCGGTTCAGCGAAAGTGCGCTCAGCTCGGGGAGGGAAATTCCCCCAACTGTCACCTGCCGGGAGAAGGGGTTGAGCCTGGCGCCCTCGCAGGCATCGCACGGCACCTCTCGCATGAACTGTTGGTAGTACTCGCGGGCCGAATCGGAGTCGGTGTCGTCATGGCGCCGATTGATGAAAGGGACCGCCCCTTCCCAGGTACTCATGTACCGGCGCCTTCTCCCCCACCGATTCACATAGGCCACCTCTATGGGCTCACCGTCCCCGCCGTGGAGAAGGATCATTTGGTGCTTCTTGGACAGCTTCTTGTACGGCTTGGTGATATCGATCCCGTAATGCTCGGCCACGGACGCCAGCACTCGCTGGTGGTAACGGTCCCGATGCCCGGCCCACACCACCAACGCGCCATCCTCGATCGACTTGTCCTCATCCGGCACGATCAACCCGACGTCGACCTGAAAACGCGTGCCGATGCCGGAGCAATCGGGGCACGCCCCATATGGGCTGTTGAACGAGAAGTTACGAGGCTGCAGCTCTTCGAAACTGAGGCCGTCGTAGTCGCAGGCCAGATGCTGGCTAAAAGTCAGGGTCGGGCCGTCGACTATGTCGACCATGGCTACGCCGTCGGCCAGCCGGAGAGCGGTCTCGAGCGAATCGGTCAACCGGCGCTCGATCCCCTCCTTCTGCACCAGTCGATCAACCACTATCTCAATGGAATGCTGGAAGTAGCGATCAAGCCGAATGTCTTCCGTCAGGTCCCGGACTTCTCCGTCCACCCGGGCTCGCGAGAAACCTTCCAGCGCCAACTCCTTGAGCACGGCTTCGAACTCGCCTTTCCGGCCCCGGACAATGGGAGCCAGCACCTCGAATCGGGTTCCCTCCTCCAATTCGAGGACTTGATCGACTATCTGTTGGGGAGTTTGACGGGACACCACCCTTCCGCACTGCGGGCAGTGAGGAATCCCGATGCGGGCGAAGAGAAGCCGCAGATAGTCGTGAATTTCGGTGACCGTGCCCACGGTAGATCGAGGATTGCGGCTGGCGGATTTCTGATCGATGGAGATCGCCGGCGACAATCCCTCGATGAAGTCGACATCGGGCTTCTCCATTTGCCCGAGAAACTGGCGGGCGTAGGCGGAGAGGCTCTCCACATATCTGCGCTGCCCTTCGGCGTAGATGGTGTCGAAGGCAAGGCTCGACTTGCCGGACCCCGACAGGCCGGTGAAGACGATGAGACGGTCCCGCGGTAACTCCAGAGATAGATCCTTGAGGTTGTGCTCACGGGCCCCTCGGATGACGATTGGTTCCAGCGACACGCGTCCCTCAAGAGGTCTGAGGGGAGCAATTGTAGTGGGGCACTGGTCCGGTACCTGCGGACCCCCGAATGGCCCCGAATCGACGGTCCCGGGCCCTACGGTATACCCGGCATCGCGACGTCAACCACTTGCCTTCACTCGGTGGAAGCGGGGGCCGAAAGAACACCATGGACGTGAGACACTCCGCCTCCAGGTTCAGAACCAGGACCGACCGCGCGACAGATTCGACAAGCGGAAGCCCGGCCCGGACCTGGCGAGACTGGCTGAGCGCTGTCAGCGATTTCCGATTCTTCCTGCTTATCTTCACCCCCCTTCTCGCCCTGTACCTGGCGACAACCATGTGGTCTCCACCCAACCACATTGACCCTTTCACCAACCGGGTCACCGCTTGGAGCCTCGGTACTCGAGGAACCTTCATTCTCGATGACCATGTCCACCTGACCGATCCGGACTACTACGGAAACCTTGCCTGGATCGTCCCCACAGACGAAGGTGGCGACAGAGCTGCGAGTCAGTATCCGCCGGGAGCTGCTCTCCTGGCAGCACCGCTCTATGCGGTCTGGCCCGACGACGCCAGGCTGCAGAGCTTGAGCGGACTGAACCGTCCGGATGTTGCCCCCGTGGAACTCTTGATCCCTCCAATCGCACCGGCTGCTATCACCGCCTCGCTGGCCGTGGCAGTGGCAATCGGGCTGCTGGGCCTGGCGTTTCGCCGGCTCACCGACGCTCCGGGTGTTGCACTCGCCGGCGCCTACGTGGCCGGGCTCGGCACCTCGGCCTGGTCGGTAGCAGCCGATCGACTCTGGCAGCACGGCCCGGCGATGTTATGGATCGCACTGGCCCTTGTGCTGACCACACGACATGTCGTGGGCTCAGGCTTCGCCTGGGGTGCAGCCGTGCTGACCAGGCCGCCGACCGCCGTGATCGCAGCCGCCACCGGCCTTTATCGCGGCTGGAAGGAACGTTCGATCCGGCCGGTGGTCCTTACCGGGATCGGGGCCCTGGTCGGCGTTGGGCTGTTCCTGGCCTACAACCAGGCCGTCTTCGGCAGTTTCTCGATTTCCGCCGGGTATGGCACGACCTTTCAGGACAGGGCTCTCGACGGAGACCTGGCGGGCTACGCCAAGAACGTATTCCTCGGCGTCTTTTCAGCTTCGCGCGGCTTTCTCATCTGGTCGCCCTTCCTGGTCGTGCTCATACCGGGATTACCGGCGGCCTGGAGGGCGGCTCCATCTTGGGTCCGGGGGTCA
>JAUXLW010000107.1 GCA_030623545.1 Acidimicrobiia bacterium
GGGCCGTGAACACGACGCCCACCTCGGCCGATGCTGCCGCCAGACGGTCCCACCGGTCCTGCCTGGTACGGAGCCACGCGGCCGACGCGAAGACCGTGACCCCGAATGCGAGAAAAGCCAGCCAGGCACTCGGCACATGAACGTACATCAACCTCTGGACATCGCCCTGAGTCACGTCGGCTTGCACCGTGAAGCTGCGAACGAGGGAGGCTGCCAGCGCAACGATGGCGAGGAGCTCGAGCCAGCGGCTTCGGATAGCGGTCATGCAGTTGCTTCCTCGAGGGGTCTTGCCGCCAGGACTCCTGCAACGGCCAGGGCCAGGTCGACGGCTGCCAGCAATACCAGCCACGGCAGGATACCTCGCCCCAGGCGCAACCCCTCCAGAGCCTGGGTTGCCCCCAAAAGCAGTGGAAGGGAAAGGGGAATTATCAGCAGGGGAGTCAATGAGATCCGGGTTCCCAGTCCGGCGGTCACACCCACGGCGATGGTGCCGAGGAGCGCCAGGCCGGCGGCCGTCAGTGGCAGGATCAGCAACAGCCAGGGCCAGCCCCTGAGGTCGGGGTTATAGAGCGCGATGACGACCGGGGCCAGAATGATCTCGAAAAGCAGGAGAAGGAAGGCAGTTGTCGCGGTGGCTCCGGCGAAACGGGCCGCCGGGTCTACCCCGAGAAGCCTGATGACATCGGTCTGGGCCGGGCCATCAACGGCACTCTTGCGCAGTATCACCAGCACACCGAACAAGAGGACGACAATCCAGTACAAGCCGGCTCCGAGCTGGCTCAACAAGGGTGCGTCGGTCCCGATAGCCAGGGGAATCAGGATGAGCGCGGCAGCTCCGAAGGGAGCCGTCATCAGGACGACCTCCGACGTCCGGGCTTCAACGACGAGATCCTTGCGGGCAATTTCCCTTGCTTGCCTCCAGAACGTCACGATGCCTGCTCCACCATGCCCCCGACGACTCGCACGGACCGATCGACATTCAACCGTTCGGCGTCATGGCTGACGAGCACTGCCGTTCCGCCACCTTCGGCGACGCGGTCTGCGATTAGATCCACGAGCGCTGAGGCGCTTTCGTCCAGGCCGGCATGGGCCTCATCCAGAAGCAGGAGCCGGGGCTCGACGATTAGGGCGCGGGCCAGCTCGGTGCGCCGCAGCATGCCCCGGGAGCAATCGCGGGCGCGACGGTCGGCGGCACCGGCCAGTCCCACGAGCTCGAGCGCCGTCCCCGCTCTTTCCTGGTCGCGTCCGGCCAGGCTCGCCACCAGGCGGCAGTTCTCTGCCAGCGTCAGTTCCGGATAGAGACCCGGCTCATGGCCGATGAGGACGATGTGGGGTCGAATCCGGTAGATGTCGTTCGACATGAGGTCGGCCCCGAGGACCGTGCCGCCGCCGGAGGTCGGCCGCTGGAGCGTGGCCAGCAAGCGCAAGAGGGTTGTCTTGCCAGACCCGTTCGGGCCGAGCAATCCGACTTTTTCTCCTGCGTCGAGTGACAATTTGACGCGCTGAAGGATCACCGTGGGGCCCACTCGAAGCCCGGCGTCCTCCAACAGCACCAGGTGTGTTTTCGCGCTCACGAATGGAGTGTACGGCCGGCGGGACATGTCGGCACGGGCTTCAGTCGGCCTCAGAGCGCCCCTCGATCGGCAAACCGCTGGAGTGCCAGGCGATGATGCCCCCGGCCAGGTTGAAGACCCTCTCAAAGCCTGCCTGGTGGATGAGGGCGTCGGTGACTTCGGCCGACCGGGCTCCCGAGCGGCACTGGATGATGAGATCGACGTCGCGGGGCAGCTCTTGCCACCACTGCTGGATTCCCGACATCGGTTTGAGCACTGCACCGTCGATGTGGACGCTTTCCCACTCAATGGTCTCTCTGACGTCCACCATCATCGCCCCCTTCTCCATCATGGCGGCGGCTACGTCGGGTCTGACTTCGGGAACGGAGGGCAACTGTGGCTCAGTCATACTGGCAGGCTAGGGGACCAGGGTCTCAGCCATCCTCCGCCGGCTCTGGCCGGGGCCTGGTTGCCGCCCAGATCGCCGCTGTCGCCCCACCGATGAGCGCAACCAGATACCAGCCGACGGGACCCCCAAATAACGAGACCCGCATGGGCTCAGTGGCCAGGCGAGAGAGGCCGGCCACGGCCAGGCCGGCGCCGGCAATCGTGCCCGGGGCCGGATAGCGCAGTCGCAACCGGAACAGGAAATGTCCGCCGATGAGCAGGATTGCCGCGGTGTACAACTCCACCGGATGGCGGGTGATCTCGCTGCCGGATTGCGCCCATGCCCACGGAAGCGAGCTGGCGGTTCCCAGGCACGACTCCCGCAGGAGACAGCCGAGATGCCAACCGGCGAGCCCGACAAGGACGGCCGGTGCCATCCCGTCGAGCTGCTCGCGCAGATTGCGGCGCCCGAGCCATGCGGCAGTTCCCAGGGCTGCCGCTGATGCGGCCACCGTGTCCACTCCGGCCCGGATCAGGATGACGTCGCCGGCGTGAGCCAGTGGGTTCACACCCTGGCGGATCATGGCAGCCAGCCTGCCTACCGCCAGGCCGGCGATCCCGGCTCCGAGGGCGATATCCCACAGGTCACCAACGCAGAGCGTCGTGTCCTTTCTGGCCATCCACCGCAAGGCCAGATACAGGCCACCAACGCCGGCCAGGGCACCCCACAGCAATGTGAACTCCATTAACTGCCCCGCCGCAGCAGCTCGTCGAGGTTCAGCGCCAGGGTGCGCTCGTCGATGACCCCGAAATGGAGCTCCAGCAGCTCTCCACCCGGCGCGAAGAAGAACTTGTGTGGCACCCCACGGCCTCCGAGAGTCCCCGGCACCACGCCATCCCGATCGAAGAACTGTTCGAAGCTGTCTAGGCCAAACTCGTTGAGAAACGACCGCGCCGAGCGTTGCGAGTCGCGGACACTGATGCCGACAAACCGGATCTCCCCGCCGAAGCTGGCTTGCGCCTCTCGTAAGAGTGGGGCCTCCGAACGACAGGGGATGCACCACGAGGCCCAAACGTTCAGTACAACGGGCTCCGTTGAGCCTGCCAGGAGCTCTTGGACTTCCCCGGGAGTGATGGCGGGTAAGAGGCCGACATCACCAGGGTCAACGGCCGCGGAACAGCCGGCCGCCAGGACGGCGACGACAACCGGCATCAGACACTTCCGCATCCCGGTAGTAGACCACGAGTTGGAACCGCTATAGCCCGTGTTACGCCAAAGCTCGACTGCTCGATGGGGCTCGGCCCGAGTACTCTCAGGCGCCGTGGCTTCTGATGATCTGCTAACTCTCGAAGAGGTTCTCGAGAAATACTCCGGCGGACCGCAGACGGGGGTCTTTACCGACGGCAGCTCTGTGCCCAATCCCGGCCCGGGAGGGTGGGGGGCCGTCTACGTTGCGGACGGAGAGCTCATCGACCAGGCGTATGGCGTGGATTCCGACACCACCAACAACCGAATGGAGTACACCGCCCTCATTCAGGCGTGCGATCTGGTACCGCTCGGCACCCCGGTAACGCTCTATTCAGATTCCAACCTGGCGGTCCAGTCAATGAACGATTGGGCTCACGGCTGGAAAAGGCGAGGTTGGAAACGCAAAACCGGTCCTATCCAGAACCTCGAACTGGTGAAGGAGCTCTTCTTCAAACTCCAGGGCCGGCCCGAGCTGACCCTGGAGTGGATCCGGGCCCACGATGGTTCGGTGTGGAACGAATACGCCGATTCCTTGGCCAACGCCTGGCGGCGGGAGGAGCTGTAGTGGTCTGTCGTGGAAATAACGCCCGCGAAGCGGTGTTTATTTGTGCGGCGGACCACTAGGAGGGTGTTGAATAATTCCGTTGCGTAGATCGGCGGCCAGACGCGCCAGTCGCAAGGACGAGGTTTTGCCACTCCTCGGAGCGGAATGGCGGGGCTGAGGACGCTGGCGAGTGGCGATGACTGGCCGGTGAGATACGGGGCATGCGTTGTTCAGCGGCCTCCCAGGGAAAGGTTCGGCGCCTTCCGTGGTTGTAGAAGCAGGAATACACAATCGGTCGTAATCTGACAATGCCTGTGAAATACCAATACGCTCAATTCCTGGAAGGGTTCGGGAGCGTCGCTACGGACGTCGGGGGTAAGGCCTCATCACTCGATCGGCTCGTAGCCGACGGTTTCCCGGTTCCACGCGCCGCCGTGCTGACTGCCGACGCCTATCGGGCATTCGTAGATTACGCCGATCTGGGCTCCTTCCTGAAGGAGCTACAGGAGTCCGACCTGCCGTCTCCGGACACCCAGGCTGCTGAAACTGCCAGAGTGGAAAAGGCCTTCATAGATGCGCCGATGTCTCGCGAGCTCGAGCACAACATCCTCGAGCTGGTCGAGGACTTTCTTGGTCGGTCGCCGATAGCCGTCCGTTCCTCGGCCACGGCCGAAGACATGGTGACGGCGTCGTTTGCCGGCCAATACGAAACGTTTCTTGGAGTCAAGACCTCGAGCGAGGCACTCAACGCCATCCGACGATGCTGGGCGTCGCTGTGGTCCCCGCAGGTCCGCGCCTACCGGCACCGTGAGCAGATCTCCGAGGAAAACCTGGCTATGGCAGTGATTGTCCAGGCCATGGCTGATGCCGTGTGGGCCGGTGTCATCTTCACGAGGGATCCGCAGGGAAGACCGGACGACATGAAAATCGAAGCGGTGCCGGGTTTGGGAGACGACCTGGTGTCCGGCCGCGTTACCCCGCGCGGATTCGTCGTCGACCGCGACACCCTGACGGTGCGAGTCCGTGGAAAGCGGACCCCTCTTGCATTTCTGGAAGACCTCGCCCGCTTGAGCCTTCGCATCGAGAGCGGGGCCGGTTCTCCGCAGGACATCGAGTGGGCCTACACCGAGCAGGGCATCAGCGTGTTGCAAGCACGTCCCATCACCGTCACTCGCCCTCTGGCTGCTCACGACGACGGCTTCGACACATCGGTTGTAGGCGCCGACGAGTACACGCCGCGTGGCGTCGCCGAGATGCTTCCCGGCGTCGTGTCGCCATTGCTGTGGTCGATCAATGCGCCCATGCTCGAGGACGCGTTTCGATCGCTCTTTGCCTCGATCGGGGTTTCGCAAATCGCGGCGGGCCGCCATGTTCTCGGCCGGTTCCGCGGCCGCGCGACACTCAACTTGAGTGTCTTGCGTGATGTCGCTACCTCACTTCCCGGCGGGTCCGGGGAGGAGGTTGAGCGGCAGTACCTCGGTCATCCACTGGATCGCCAGGGAGACGAGGTGCAGCCATCGAATGGGGGTGGCATAACACGGCTCCGAGCGTCCATCCGCAACTGGCGAGCCAACAAGCTCGTGAGGGAGGAAGTGGAGCTGGTCAAACGAGCGGTGGAAGGTATTGCCCATCTCAACATCGACTTGTCCTCCCTGCCGGTGGAGAGGTTGTTGACCTA
>JAUXLW010000159.1 GCA_030623545.1 Acidimicrobiia bacterium
CCTTCATACACGCGTGTGGCTCCAGATGAGAAATCGGCCCACAACTCTTGGGTTGGCTCCGAGTAACCGATCGCCCGAATAGTCGACGAGGCGATCGATGTGGGGTCACATCAGCTGCAGCCCTTGCTGTCGCCACAGTTCATGCAGCGGTAGCAGGACCCGTTCCTGACGGTGATGTGCCCACAGGTGTCGCATAAGGGAGCGTCACCCATGTTGGACGCCAGAGCAGCTTGCACGGAGCTGGTCTGTACATCACCGGGTGCGACGACGGTCCTGGGTCCGGTCTCCGCCGTTTCCACGTTGGCGCCAGCGCTGGTGCCATTCGATCCGTTCGAGCCGTTGGGGTTGGTCACCGGAGCGTCCACAAAAGCCGCCGCCCGTGCCTGCACATCGATATCCTCTTCCATCTTCGATTCCTGCAACCCGAGCTGCTGCCCGACTTCCGTCGCCATGCCCGTCGGCGGCTCAGGCAGGGCCCGGGCCTCGGTCGGCGGCACCTGGACGAGGTCGTGCCTGCCCAGGTACTCCATGCCTAGGGAGCGGAACACATAGTCAACGATGGAGTTGGCCATCTTTATGTTGGGATGGCCTTCCACAATGCCCCGGGGCTCGAATGTCTGGAACGTAAATGTGTCGACGAACTCTTCGAGCGGGACGCCATATTGGAGTCCCTTGCTGACCGCAATGGCAAAGCAGGACAGGACGCCGCGCAGGGTGGCGCCTTCCTTGGCGAGGTCGATGAACAACTCGCCCAGAGTCCCGTCCTCGTATTCGCCGGTGCGGACGAACAGCTTGTGGCCGCCAACCCGGGCTTCCTGGGTGAAGCCGGGCCGCCGGGCCGGCAGCAGGAATCGAGGCCGAGCCACGCCCTGATAGGCCTTAGTGGGTGAGAGCCCGGGGGCAAAATGAGCTGCCGTCAGGACTCCGCTCACGATCCGCGCCTCATCTTCCAGGGCTTCCGGCAGACCCTGCAGCTCGTCGTCGGGGTGCTCGCCCTCATCTGAAGTGGCCGATAGCGGTTGGGAAGCCTTGGAGCCGTCCCGGTACAAGGCCATCGCCTTGAGACCGAGGTCGGCCGACATCATATAGGACTCTTCGATTTCTTCGACCGTCACTTCGGTTGGCATGTTGATGGTTTTGGAGATTGCGCCCGAAATGAAGGGCTGGGCGGCGGCCATCATCAGGATATGTCCCTTGTGATGAATGAAACGCTTGCCGTAGCGGCCGTTGCGGTTGGCCGTGTCGAACACCGGCAAGTGCTCATCCCGCAAGTACGGGGCGCCTTCGATTGTCTGCCGCCCGCAGATGACATCGTTGGCTTCCCTGACCTCGTTGCTGCTGTAGCCGAGCTCTGGCAGCATGTCGAAGTCGAGGGAGCTGTACTGCTCTTCGCTGAAACCGAAGCGCTGCATGGCCTCTTCACCGAGAACGAACACATTGAAGGCGTGGCCCAGTTCGAACACTCCCGGGAGAACCTCTTCGATCCTTCGCAGGTCGTCGGGGAGGAAGCCGCGCGATGTGAGCGTGGCCCGGTTGACACCCGGAGCTCCCAGAAGAGTCATGGTGCCGACCACGTAATCGACGATTTCCTCGATCTGGTCGGGCTGGTAGCCCAGATGACGCAAGGCCGGGGCAATCGATTGGTTGGCGATCTTGAAGTAACCACCCCCGGCCAGCTTCTTGAACTTGACCAACGCAAAGTCCGGTTCGACTCCGGTCGTGTCGCAGTCCATCTGTAAGCCGATGGTGCCCGTGGGCGCCAGCACGGTGGTCTGCGCATTCCGATAGCCATGCTCTTCACCGAGGTGTAGGGCGTTGTCCCACACTGCCTGAGCCGCCTGCAGAAGGTCGGCTGGTGCCAGCTCCGGCTCGATGCTCATGACCTGGTGACTTAGTCCCTCGTATTCCTCGCGGCCGGCGCTGAAAGCCGCCCGGCGATGGTTGCGAATGACCCGCAGCATTGAATCCTTGTTCATGTCGAACTTGGGGAATGGCTCCAACACCGAAGCCATCTCCGCCGAAGTGGCGTAGGCGTGGCCGGTCAGTATGGCAGTGAGAGTCCCTGCGATTGCCCGTCCCTCATCCGAGTCGTAGGGGATGCCGGTCCGCATCAACAGCGAACCGAGATTGGCGTAACCCAACCCGAGGGTCCGGTAGTCGTAGGAGCCTTCGGCGATCTCACGGGATGGGAACTGGGCCATAGTCACCGAGATCTCGAGCACGATGGTCCACAAGCGAACCGCATGCAGATAGGCGTCGATGTCGAATGCCTGCTCCTCATCGTCGTAGAACTTGACCAGATTGAGGCTGGCCAGGTTGCACGCCGTGTTGTCCAGGAAAAGATATTCCGCGCATGGGTTACTTGCCCGGATGCGGCCCTCGGCGGGGGAGGTGTGCCACTCGTTAATAGTGGTGTCGAACTGGACTCCCGGGTCGGCGCAGGCCCAGGCGGCCTCGGCGACACTCTTCCATAGTTCACGGGCCCGAACCTTGCGCATCACCTCTCCGTCGGTGCGGGAGGTGAGGGCCCAGTGCTCGTCGTTGATAACTGCCTCGAGAAATTCGTGGGGGACTCGCACCGAATTGTTCGAGTTTTGGCCTGAGACCGTCTGATAGGCGTCGCCGTTGAAGTCGGATGAATAGCCGGCGGCGATCAGCGCCCTGACCTTGTTCTCCTCTTCCATCTTCCAGTTGATGAAGGTTTCGATGTCGGGGTGATCGAGGTCGAGGATGACCATCTTGGCGGCGCGACGGGTCGTTCCGCCGCTCTTGATCGCGCCGGCAGCACGGTCGCCGATCTTGAGAAACGACATCACGCCGGACGACTTGCCACCACCGGAGAGGGATTCCCCCTCGCCGCGGATCGAGGAGAAGTTGGTGCCGGTGCCGGAGCCGAACTTGAAGAGGCGAGCCTCACGCATCCACAGATCCATGATGCCACCCTCGTTTACCAGGTCGTCCTTGACGGACATTATGAAACAGGCGTGAGGGGAGGGGCGAGAGTAGGCGTCGTCCGAGAGGACGGCTTCTTCGGTTTCGGGATCGACAAACCAGAAGCCCTGGGCGGGGCCGGTGAGACCGTAAGCCTGGCTGAGGCCGGTGTTGAACCATTGCGGTGAATTGGGAGAGGCGATCTGGTGAACCAGCATGTAGGCCAGCTCATCCTCGAATGCCTGGGCGTCGTCGGGGGAGGCGAAGTAGTCGTTGTCCTGTCCCCACGTTCTCCAGGTCTTGGCCAGGCGGGAGATGGTTTGGCGGGCAGACCACTCCGCGCCGAGCACCGGTTCGCCTTCGGCATCGACGATTGGGTCGCCGTCCTCGTCGACCTGCGGCACCCCGGCCTTGCGAAAGTATTTGGAGACGATGATGTCGGTGGCCACTTGTGACCACGGGGCCGGAACTTCGGCGCCGACCATTTCGAAGACGATGGAACCGTCCGGGTTGGTGATGCGTGAGTCGCGCCGTTCCCAGCTCGTGCTCTCAAACGGGTCTTCACCGGCTCTGGTGTATCTCCGGGGAATCCTCATTCCAACCCTGGTGTCTGTCATACCTACCTCCCGTCAAGCGAAACCGTTGAACCTTTAGCACCGTTGCTGAAGCCCACCTCCAACATCCCCCAAAACCACAAGATGTAGTGGTGCCGTTGGGGATTTGCCACATCATCTTGGGCTGACGGAGTGTAATCACAACCCTGTAGTTACGTCAAGGTCATTCCAAGATTACCGGCTACCTATGACACAAAATCCCCTCAGAGAGGAAGTCGAGGGGAACCAGGCCACGGTAGAACCTGTACCTCGGGTCGCGGAAACCAGGAAGCCCTGGGCGCGAAAAATATGCCAGCGGTCCCCGCGTAGGATTCGCGCTGAGGAGGGATGGACACGGTGGCCACCGCCAGCGCGCCGAACGAGCTAGAGGCCACGTTGGCCGGCAATGCCCGAGCCCGGGAGCGATTCGAGAAGCTTTCCCCAAGCCACCAGCGCTAATACACCGGGTGGATCGGAGAGGCCAAGAAGCCAGAGACTCGGAAGCGGCGAGAGCGATCGACATGCTGCTTGACGGGAACAGTTAGGCGAACAACCGGCCCTGCGGGTCGGGGCGTCGATAGCGCGGCTCGGTGATCTCGGGGATGGTGTCCATAAACGCCCAGCTCTTGCGATGGATGGCGCTCGGGCCGAGCTCGGCGAGGGCGGCCCGATGCTGGGGGCCGCGGTACCCCTTGTTGTGTTCGAAGTTGTATCCCGGCAAGCGGATCGCCCATTGGCGCATGATGCGGTCCCGGGTCACCTTGGCAAGGATCGAGGCCGCGGCGATCGAAACGCACAGAGCATCACCTTTCACGATCTTGCGGACCCTCCCGCCGACGACGTCCCAGTTGCCGTCGATGAGTGCACTATCGGGCGCCAGGCCCAGCC
>JAUXLW010000057.1 GCA_030623545.1 Acidimicrobiia bacterium
CATGATGTGGTCGCCCTTGAGCAGGATTTCGCCGTCATCGGCGATCCGAACACTTGTGCCCGGGATCGGCTGGCCGACGGTGCCGATCTCGGTGGCTCCCGGCCGGTTGAGGGTGGACCCCGCGGTCGTTTCGGTCAGTCCATAGCCCTCGAGGATGTGTATCCCCACGCCGGTGAAGAAGTGGCCAAGCCGGTCCCCGAGTGGGGCCCCGCCGGAGATGGCCCATTCGACCCTGCCGCCGAAGACGTCTCGCAGCTTGCTGTAAACCAGCTTGTCGAAGACGGCGTGCTGGATCTTCGTCAGAGGCTTGACTCGCCCCGCCTGGCTCTGACTCGAGAAATCGATTGCCACCTTGGCGGCGTAATCGAATATCTTGCCCTTCCCTTCCGAATGCGCCTTGTGCTGGGCTCCATTGAAGACCTTCTCGAAGACCCGGGGAACGCTGAATACCCAGGTAGGCCGGAACATCCCGAGCTCCTCGACGAGATTCGGAATCCCGGTGGAGAATCCCAGCCTCACGCCGGCGGTAACGCATGCGACCTGGGTCACCCTGGCGAAGATGTGGGCCAGGGGGAGGAAGAACAGGGTGGCACTGCCCTGGTGAAACGCCTCAGGAATGGCCGCCATCAGTTGGCGAACAAGAAACATGAAGTTGCCGTGGGTGAGCATGCAGCCCTTGGGACGTCCGGTGGTCCCGGATGTGTAAACGAGCGTGGCGAGGTCACTATGGCTGGTTGCGGCTATCCGGCGCTCAACCTCGGCGTCGTCGCCTTCCCCGGCAGCTTGCTTGATCTGGTCGATTCCTCCGCTCTCGATGACGATCGAGTGTCGACACGCAGGCAGGCTGTCGGCTACTGCATCGAAGCTGTCCTTCATCTGCTGGTTCTCGGAGATGACGGCGACTGCTTCGCTGTTGCCGATGATCCACTGCACTTGCTCCTCGGAGGAGGTCTCATAGATCGGCACGGTGACACATCCGGCCGCCCAGATCGCATAGTCGAGATAGGTGAACTCCGGGCGGGTGCTGGAGTGCAGGCATATCATCGAACCGGGCTCGATTCCCAGGCCGACCAATCCGGCCGCGATCTGTTTCACTTCAGCCGCGAAATCACCCAGACTGACATCGACAAACCGGTCACCGTCGCGATAAGAGATGGCCGGTTGGCCGGGGCTGGTTTCGGCCATAGCCATGAGGGCTGATACCGGGTTGTCATCTGCCTTGAGTTCTACGAGTGAGGGGCTGGTGTATTCGGCGATCATCCAGCCAGCTTAGGGTTCTCGGCAGTGGACGACCGCTCGGGATTCAGTTCCTCGAGGCGCCGGCGCAGGGCTTCCTCGATTAGTCGGTATGCCACTAGATACGCCTGGTGATCCTGGCCGTAGGGGTCGGGGATGCCCCGGGCGTCGGGTCGAAGGAGCTCGACACGAGCCTGCGGGTCGAGCTCGAATACTGCCTCGACATGCTCGTCTTCCATGCCGTAGATGATGTCTGCCGTCGCCACCACCTGAGGCGTCAGTGGGCTGGCCCCGTGAGGCGTCAGGTCTATTCCCAGCTCCGCGGCCACAGCTACGCCGTCGGAAGACGGGGGATTTCCAGCCCGGGCGATGATTCCGGCGCTGGCGAACTCGATATCGGTACTGCCACTCAGCTCCCGTGCGAGATACTCGGCATATGGCGACCGACAGATGTTTCCGGTGCACACGAAGACGATCCTCATTACAGCTCCCATTACCAGCGCGGCAAGCCTAGGAGTCTGCTGAGTATCTCCGGATGCGAACACAGCAGGGGGCAAGGGGTGCAGCAGAGGCCCTCGCGAGCCGATGATCTCTGATGGATGATTCTCGACTCGTCGTCCGCCTCCTCTCTCAGGCCCTCGGCCTCGCTGCCGGAGCGCGGGTAAAGACCGTGCATATCCGAGCCGGAGCGTTGTCCAACATCTCGCCGGCTGTGCTGCTTCGCCATTTCACAAGGGTGTCGATGGGAACCACTCTGGAAGGGGTCGGCCTGGAGTTCGAGTCGGGCACGATCCGCTTGCTCCTGATGCGTTACGAGTGTCTGTGACTCACGTCGAACTCACCTGATAACGAGCTGCCCTCGTTTCACACAAGGGCCACATCCCGATATCGTTTGGACATGGCACCCACTCTGTCCCGTTCCCGCACGTTGCGTGTTCTCTACACGGCTCTGGGTCTCGTGAGTTTGGGCCTCGGCTTCATCGGTGTCGGAGTGCTGGGGATCCCCACCTTCGACTTCATTCTGCTGGCGGCATTCTTTTTCGCCATGGGCAATGAGCGGCTTCATGACTGGATCCTTCACCACAGGTGGTTCGGCCCGATGATTCGTGACTATCGCGCTGGGAAGGGATTCACTCTCCGGATGAAGATCACCGGCGTCGTCGCGGTGGGTGTGAGTTTCGGTTTGACCATCGGCCTGGCGGTTCGCAATGTCTACCTGGCTGTCGGGCTGGCGCTACTCGGCCTGGCGATCTGCGCTTACATCGTCACCAGGCCTACCAAACATTCGGACGAGGTGACGGTCGGTTAACCGCCCTCCAGACTCCGCAGCGCGGCGGCGACCTCGAAGCGAACCTGGAAATCAGGGTCGTCGGTTAACTCGACAATCTGGCTGTGGCTGGCCTCAGCGCCAAGGTCGGAGAGTCCTTTGACGGCCTTCCAGCGTATCCAGGCATCCTCGTCTGCCAGGGCCTGTTCCAACAGGCTCCTCATGGCCTCTTCGCCCAGATCCACAGCACAGTCGATCACCGTGCGACGGACTATCCGTGATGGATCTTCGAAGGCCCCCCGTAGCAGCCCGGGGGCGTAATCGGGCGCCGATGTCTGAGAGAGCGTGGCGATCGCCATGCGTCGTATCCGGGGGTCGGTGTCCCTGGTGGCGCTTTCCAGCCGGGCCCGGCTTTTCTCATCGTCGGGATTGAGCAAGTGGAGCTCTTCGGACCCACCGCCGCTCACCAGCTCGTCCCTGGTGGGCCCGGAGCTATCGGCAGTAATCCGCCCGGGGGACCAGAACAGGTCGGTGACGGTTGTGACCATGTCGTCGAGGCGGTGCCTCCACAACTGGGAGCGGCGCAGGCCGATCGCTACGAAGTCCCCGGCAACCAGCACGTCGGTCACATCACCATCCTCGAGCAGCTGCTCCACCGCTGGAAGGTCGATGTCATCTCCCCGCCGGTACCAGACCCCAGGGGAAGGCGTGCCGCCGATGACGAAGCGCACATGGCGGGGGTTGGGGGTTGCCTCTGGTTGCACCGGGCCGGAGAACACGCGATCGAAAATGGATGCCTCAGGTTCGGCGCCGCCGGTGACCCAGAGCCGGTAGCTGCCGGTGTCGAATCCGTGCATCAGTGAAAGCTCGGATCCGAGATCGTGTTCGAACCAGCCTGATTGCTCCTCAACATTTCGCCCCAGAAGCATGTCGAGTTTGTCGATGTCGTCCTCACCCCACGGCTGAGCCGAGAAGAATCGCTTGAGCAGGTTCTTGACCGCGACGAGGTCGGCGAAGTCCAGCCGGGTGTAGAGGTCGTCTGTCAGGAAATTGCTGGCGGCTGCTACCAGGTCGTTGGCTGCTACTGCCCGGCGGGATGCATCGAGATCGGGTGGGGGTTCTCTCACTCCGCCGAGGCTAGGACGGCCTCCGGCACAGGAGTGATCACATCGGCCCTGACAGCTGCCCCGACAGGAAGCAGGAATGCGGCCATCAGGCCGGCGATCCACGAGATGAGATCTACCGGATAGGTACGCAGCCATCCGAAAGTAACTCGCCACATCCCCTCAAATGACAAGAGGAAGGGGATGGAGCGGTCCCGGCCGGCGCTCACAAGGTCTCCGACCACGGCCTGACGCACAACGAAGTACTGAATGATGACCATTACCAGCAGCGTCACGATGACGGAGAAGACCTGGGCGGCGGGCCCGCGGTTGAAGGGTTCGAAGCGGGTGGCTGCTCCAGCCAGGACCCCCACCAGGATGGCAGGAATGGCGCGTTCGAGATCGGCGGCTATGGCGATGAGCAGCCACAGGGCGCCTCCTATGAGGGCACCGATGAAGCTGAGCACGAATGCGCGGATCGGATAGATCATGGGTTAAAGACGTCCAAACGGTAGTGAAACTTTAGTGTTCTGAGTCGTAAGTCTGTTCTGTGCATGATTTGCGACTCGGGACAACTGGTACCGTTTGACACGGACCGAACATATGTTCGATAATGTGAAATGCCCTATGCCGAGCTGCACTGTCACAGCAACTTCAGTTTTCTCGACGGCGCCTCGCACCCGGCCGATCTGGTAAAGCGAGCTGCGGAGCTGGGTTACGAGGCTCTGGCCGTCACCGACCACGACGGTTTCTACGGTGCAGTTCAATTCAGCCTGGCGGCAGCTGCGGCGGGGCTACCCATCGTTTACGGAGCGGAAGTTGGTTTGAATGTTGGCCTGGCGGGGGCGAGTGACAACCCCATACCGGGGCCGGGGGAGGATCCGCAGAGTGCTCAGAGCCCCAATACCAAGCGGCGCGGACGGATTCGTCAGATGCACGGCTCGAAGCCAATGGGAGAAGACATCAGCGACCACCTTGTCTTGCTGGCCGGCTCACCCGCCGGTTACGCAGCCCTGGGACGTCTCATCACCCGGGCCCAGTTCCGGGGGGAGAAAGATCGTCCGGTGTACGACTGGGATGACCTGGCGGAAGCGGCCGGCCAGGATCTGATTGCCCTCACCGGTTGCTATCTGGGAGCCGTTCCGCGGGCAGCGGCCGCCGGCGACGTTATCGGCGTGCGCCGGGAAGCTTCCCGTTTGCGGGAGATCTTTGCCGACCGCCTCTTCATCGAATTGTGGCATCACGCTATGCCCGAGGACGACCCGCGTAACGAGCTGCTGGCTGAGGTTGCCGGGCATCTCAAGATTCCACTGGTCGCCACCAACAACGTCCACTATCACGATCGGGCCGACGCCGATTTGTCAGAGGTCTTGAGCGCCATTGCCGGTCGCCGCGATCTAGACGCGGCCGATGGTTTCCGACCCGCCACCGATGAGCGCTATCTGAAGTCTCCTGCCGAAATGGAGCGCCGATTTGCTCGTTTCCCGGGAGCGGTGACGACCGCGGCTCGGCTCGGGCGCGAGCTGGCTTTCGATTTGCGGCTGGTAGCTCCTCGCTTGCCCGACTTTCCGATGCCGGGGCATTTTCGAACCGAGATGGAGTATCTCCGTCACCTGGTGATGGAAGGTGCCGGGGAGGTCTATCCCGATGGGGTGGGGGGAGTGGAGCAGGCGGCGGCTACCCGCCTGGAACATGAGCTCGGGGTCATCGAGGAGCTGGGGTTCCCCGGTTACTTCCTGGTGGTGTGGGATCTGATGCAGTTCGCCAAATCGCGGGATATCTACTGCCAGATCCGCGGGTCGGGGGCGGACTCGGCGGTGTGCCGCTGCATCGGTCTCACCAGGGTGGATCCGATTCGGCTTCACCTGCCGTTCGAGCGCTTTCTGTCAGAGGAGCGGGGGCGGCCCCCCGACATTGATGTCGATTTCGAAGCCGAACGTCGCGAAGAAGTGATCCAATACTGCTACCAGCGCTATGGGCGGGAGCGGGCGGCCATGGTGGCGAACGTCATCACTTATCGGGCCCGTTCTGTCCTGCAAGATGTCGGCAAGTCCTTCGGTCTCACCCAGGCTCAGGTCAACGGATTGACCAAGTATCTCGACACTCGCAACCCGCAGGCCATCGCCGACCATGTGAAGTTGCCGCCGGGGCTCACCGCCGACCTCATCTACGACGTCTGTCACCGACTCGACGGCTTCCCTCGCCATCTCGGAATCCACTCCGGTGGGGTGGTGATCGCCGATCGATCTCTGCATGAGGTGGTGCCGCTCGAGTGGGGCCGCATGAAAGACCGCTCAGTGCTTCAGTGGGACAAAGACGATTGTGCAGCCATCGGGATCGTCAAGTTCGACCTGCTGGGCCTTGGCATGCTCAATGCCTTACATCTCACCGTCGATGTGATCCGCCATACCCATGGAGTGGAGCTCGATCTGGCCACCATTCCGCAAGAGCCGGTCATTTACGAGATGCTCACTAAGGCCGACACCATCGGGGTGTTTCAAGTGGAGTCCAGGGCGCAGATGGCGACTCTGCCCAGGATGAAGCCGAAGACTTTCTACGATCTGGCCATTGAAGTGGCTTTGATTCGTCCCGGGCCGATTCAGGGTCACTCGGTCCACCCCTTCCTCAAGCGCCGCAATGGTGAGGCTCCGGTGGTGTATCCCCATCCGCTCGCCGAGCCCATACTCGAGAAGACCCTCGGCGTACCAGTTTTCCAGGAGCAGCTGATGGAGCTGGCCAGAGTGTGTGCCGGGTTTACCGGAGGCCAGGCCGACCGGCTGCGAATGGCGATGTCGTCTAAGCGCAGTGTCGAGAACATGGAGAAGTTGCGTAGCGAGCTGTACGAGGGCATGGCGGGCAATGGGATCAGCGGGCCGGCTGCCGATGAGATTTGGGAGAAGCTGCAGGGTTTCGCCTCATTCGGCTTTCCCGAGAGCCACTCGGTGAGCTTTGCCTACATTGTCTATGCCTCGTCGTGGCTCAAATACCACTGGCCTACGGAGTTCTTATGCGGGCTTCTCAATGCCCAGCCGATGGGTTTCTACAGCCCCAATTCCCTGGCCCAGGACGCCCAACGTCATGGGGTGGTGGTGTTGGGCCCGGATGTCAACCGGTCGCAATACGACTGCACGGTGGAACCGGTTGAAGCCGATCCGGATGATGTCGTCACTTACTACGGAATGAAGTGGCGCCGGGGGAGGGGGCCGGCGGGAGACCCCTTGCGGCCGGCCGGCGGCCTGCGAATGGGGTTGCGTTACGTCCGCAATCTGGGGGATGCCGAGATCACTCGCATCGAGGCTGCCCGCCAGTTCGGCGATGAGTTCTCATCCATTGAGGATCTGGCGCAGCGGACCGGCTTGCCGGTAGATGCACTCGAGGGCCTGGCCGCAGCAGGAGCTTTGACCTCCATCGGGATTGGGCGGCGGGAGGGGATTTGGGCGGCGGGTGCTGTCGCCGCACTTGGTCCCGACCGCCTGCCCCTGGCGGTGGGAGTCGACGCTCCTCCGTTGCCGGGGATGAGCGAGTTGGAAGAGATGCAGGCGGATCTGTGGGGGACCGGAGTTTCGCGCCGCCACCCGGTGGAGTTCGTGAGAGAACAATTGAGCGAGTTGGGTTGCCTGACGGTGGCGGAGGCGTTGGCTGTCAAGGGTCATGGCAAACGGGCGCGGATTGGGGGAATTGTGATTCATCGACAACGCCCCTCGACCGCCAACGGGGTCATGTTCTTCAATTTGGAAGACGAAACCGGCCTGCTCAACATTGTGGTGCTGCCTCCGGTGTGGGAGGCACAAAAAGAGGTGGCGCGTAAGGAAGTGGGTCTGGTGATCGACGGGGTCCTGGAGTATCGGGACGGGGTTACCAACCTGGTTGCCCACCGGTTCGAGCCCCTGGTGGTGGAAAAGGTGAAGACGCGGGATTTTCGATAGGGAGGTCATCCGCCGATCGCCAGCATCAGGTGCACCATCGAGTTCAAGCTATCTTCCGGAACACCGCCAGTTCGTGCCCGTAGATCAAGTAGTCGAATCGGGCACGCCGCCCCAGCTCCAACCCAAGATCCTCCACAGCCCAGTGAA
>JAUXLW010000233.1 GCA_030623545.1 Acidimicrobiia bacterium
CGACGGTAGTTTCGACGCCGACAGTGAACGGGTAGTGCTCCGGGTCGACCAGCCGGCCAGCAACCACAACGGCGGTCATCTCGAGTTTGGGCCAGACGGGATGCTCTACATCGGCCTGGGTGATGGCGGAGGGGCCAACGATGACTTCGGCAACGGGCAGGACCCTTCCCGGTTGCTTGGATCGATAGTGCGAATCGACCCACGACCGGCCGACGGCGAGCCATTCCAGGTCCCGAGTGACAACCCATTCTTTGGAGCTGAATTCGCCAGCCCGCTCGTGTGGGCATACGGGCTACGTAACCCGTGGCGTTACACGTTCGACGGTGAGCTGTTGTACGTCGCCGATGTCGGCCAGCGACGCTGGGAGGAGGTGACCGTTGTTTCCCTGAGTGAAGTGAGCCCCGGTAATCCTCTCAACTTCGGGTGGCCCGTGCTCGAAGGCACCAGCTGTTTTTCCGGCGGCAGTGATTGTCTCCGAATTGGGCTCCGCGAGCCTGTTGTTGAGTACTCCCATGAGGTTGGCTGTTCCATCAGCGGTGGTGTGGTTATGCACGACCCGGCGATTCCCGAGCTCGACGGCTCCTATCTGTACGGCGACTTCTGCAGTGGTTGGGTTCGAGCCCTCCGGCTCGACGCTAATGGCGCCGTGGAGTCAGACGAGGAGCTGTTCGCGGAAGTCGGCTCGGTTGTCAGCTTCGGTGTCGACGCCGAAGGAGCGGCATTGGTCGTCACCCTCGAAGGTTCAATCGAGCGCATCGTCGCTCGGCGGACCGGAGGGTAAGGGCGGGCTTCGAAGTGGGGATCCGATAGAGCCCTGCCAATCCGACCTGCACGGCCGGCAAGCTCGCTACGCGCATTGCGATCTCTCACCAGAACGGTTCAGACTCTGTGCACCAACTCGCCGGCGATGGTCAGGATCTCGCCCATCTGCCGACCGGTGGGATAGAGGATGTTTCTGCCCGCGACCAGGCCCCGCACCTGTGGCAGACGCAAACCCTCCTCCCATCGTCTCAAGGTGAGATCGGGATTGCGATTCGGATCACCACCCTGCATCAGCGTAGGTAGCGAGCTGGCGCCAAGAGCGCGCTCCAGGTCACCGATGGGGGGAAGCTGCAGCCAGGTGTACGCGGAGGTTGCCCCTAAGCCGGAGGCCACAGATACCGCGCGGGCCATTGACTCTGGATCGGCGGAAGGTTGCGACCTTCCTCCGAGTCGAACCGATGGCAGCGGCTCAACCACTGATATGAGCTGGGATCGTCCCAGCCTGGTGACGTTGTTGCCGCAAGCGACGATGGTGGCGTTACTGGCCGGGTCCTTCATGTCGATTCGCAGAAGCATCTTGCCTCCGTCCAGCCTGGAGTCGACTAGACCGCGGGGGTCGTAACAGTTGAACCGGTCGTCCATCTCCCATGCGGACCCGGCCAGGCCACTGCGATTCATCGAGCCGATGACGATCTTGTCGTCGAGGGCGCGTAGGAGGAGAAGCTCTTCGATGACATCTGCGGTCGCAATTATTCCGTCCACGGCCGGGTGGTCCATGGCGACGACAAGGCGTCCCAGCAGGTCGCGGCGTGAGGCGAGTGCAGTCGGATTCTCTTCGGTGCCCACCACACCCCGGGCGGCATGGTCGGCAGCGATCAGGAGCAGCCCGCGGCCTGTATCCATCTGATCTCGAGGTTTACGGGAGCGGGCAGCCTCGGCTACCGCTTCAGGCCGACGGGCCCTTGTTTCAATGAGGTCGTCGTACTGTTGATCGCTGAGCACGCATCTACTCCCGTGTCCCTGGTATCACGATAACCGACCCAGACCGCGAAATCCCAGACTAAGACGCTAATCCTCGATTAGCTCGACTTCCACTGCGACTTCATTGGGGACCGGGGCCTCACCCCGGCGCAGGTCGTCGGCCAGGTCGTCGATAACGAGCTGCGAATTCTTCCAGCCTTTGACTCGAAAAGCCCACTCCGGCTCCTCATACTCGTAGCGGGTAACGCCAATGACCCACGGCCTGCCGGTGAGCGTGTTGTAGAGGATCCAGCCTCCAACCAGTAGCCAGAACAACGCATACTCGGCCAGAAAGATGAGCCCGGGGACCAGCACGAAAACAGTGAGAGCCGCAACCGCCGCGATCGCAACCGCGATGAGAATGTAGAGGAGGGCCTTTGCCAGGACGGCCAGGAGGCCGGCTGCACCCGACGCGGCGCCTGCGCCCCCACCGCCGCCGCCGCCTTTGCGAGAGCCCCCGCCGCCACTCGACGACCGGCGACCCCAACCCCCGCTCGATGAGCGGCTGCCCCCGCCACCGCCAAAACCACCTCCGGACCGACCGCCGCCCGAGCTTCCCCACGACCCACCACCTCCCCATCTTCCTCCCCAGAAGATCCAGCCGCTTCCCCGATCCCGTCGGGCTAACTCGCGGTTGTCCCGGTAGGGATTGGGAAGCGGAGGTTGGATGGGGTTGGCTCGCGACCGGTGGATTTCTGGCTTCAGCGGTGGTTCGAACTCCTGAATTGGCTTGGGGCGTCGAAATCTGTACCCCAGATACCCCGGGCGCCGAGCCAACCAGTGGCGCGCAACCACCCACCGGATCCCATCCGGGCCCTCGACATATCGCTTCCTGAATCTGTTCGCCAACCCGGACCTATCCTACGGAGACCGTTGAGGGAGACGAGTGAGAAGAGCTGTTTCGGGCTGGGTGGCGGTGCTGGTCATGCTGGTGTTGAGCAGTCCGGCCTGGGCGCAACAGGAGATCGCCGATGCGCTGCGGACCGACCCGGTATATGTGGCATCAGGTGCCGAGGACGTAGATCGTGCCTCTTTGCAGCGGTCAATCGACGAGGCCGCCGCCTCCGGCATAGATCTAAGGGTTGTAATCCTGGCGGAGGGGAATGCCGAGCAAACTGCCGAGTCTCTCAAGGATGAGCTCGGAGCAACGGTGCTTGTCTTCACGTCCGACGCCTATTTCGTGTCCAGCGACGTCGGACAGGGACGGCTCGGAGACGCCCTCAAATCTGCGGCCGACGAATTGGGCAGCCTCGATACCGC
>JAUXLW010000231.1 GCA_030623545.1 Acidimicrobiia bacterium
CACCCGCCCCCCACCTCCCCGGGCCAGAACCACACATTGCACGGGACGCTGGACCAGGGATCCGAGCTCGCCAAGCTCTTCCTCGGAGCGGAGCTTGGTGTCTTTACGGCGCAACCGGCCGAGGAATCGTCCGACCATCAGACCGCCTGCCTCTGACCGGCTGCATCGTAGAGCTGCTGCCGCCAGGACTCCGTTGAGGCGACATCTCCGAACGTGGTCACGCGAAGAGCGGTGATGTTGAGGCGGTCGAAAGCATCAGGACCCACCAGCCCGGCCAGGAAGCCGCTCGGATGGTGAACCACGCCGGCCCGCGGCAGCGCGTCACGAGAGGGGCCGACCCCAATCTCATCTGCCATCTCACGCAGTCTGTCGCTGGCAACCACACCGGCCACACCCACCTCGATCGGCAGCTCACATCCTCGCAAACGTAGCTCAGCAGCCCAGCGGAGAACCCTCTCCGGTTCGAAACAGGGCTGGGTGGCCACGAATGCCGCCTGCGGCGCCTTGGCCAGCAGCGACTCAACGAGCTGGTCGGCCGTCAAGAAAGCGTGACCTTCGGGATAACCGGCGATGCCGACTGTCACGCCGGCCTTACGAAGGGCTGGCATCAATTGAGCCGCCTCGGCAAACTCACCCTCGGGCTTCCCATCACCACCCACCACCAGGGCTGTTGAAATCCGGGCTGATGTCATCTGGGAAATTATCCAAGCCAGTTGGGCCTCGTCGCGAATGCTGCGGGCGGCCAGATGCGGCGTGACATCGAACCCTTTGCCGGCCAGCTCGCAGGAAATTTCGACGGTGGCATTGATTCCTGATTCCAGTGTTGACGCTACCGCCAGCCTGACGTTGCTCGGGATCAGCCGGGTGGCAACCGCGGCGATTGCTCCCGGCATAGGAGGGAGTTCGAAACTGCTCTTCCGGAGCAGCCCGCGTAGGCGCTCCCGGCCGCTGGGGCCGAGCCCGGCAACCGAACGCCGCACTTGTCGATTGGTGCGCCCGCTCATCACCCGCTCAACAACCTCCACAGGGTGAGGACCAGCGGCATTCCAACCATCAGCAAAAGCACCGTGCTGAGGAGGGCAGCAACCAGGAACACCCAGGGTGGCGATTGGTGATTCCGCCCCGGCGGAATTGGTTCGAGGACGTCCATGGCTAATGCCATGAACGGCGCTCGAACCACCAGCTGCACTCCGTTGGTGAGGCCAAGCTGGGGCTCATATCCACCCGCGTCGTCGGCACGGACCCACCCGGCAATACCCTCCGCTTCGAGGCGGGCACGGGAAACTTCGGCATCGTGCCGGCTTGCGAACATGCCCACGGTTACCAAATCTGAACTGTGCATCTCCATGTTCTACACCAAATCGAGAGTCACATGGCCGAGAGGGCTCGAACCAGGGGGGCCGCGGCTTCGTCCGGGAGGCTCTGGAGGGGCGGTCGCACCCGGGCCCAGCCCGGATCATCCCTCATGGCCGCCACCATGGCTTTGAGAGCCGGGACCGCCGGAAAGGGAGCGATGATTTGGCGAAACTCGTCGAGCGCGGGTGCCACCCTGGTCTCTCCATCGTAAGCCCGTCGTATGAGTGCGGCGTTGACGTTGGCCGGTCCGCTGATCGTACCGGCGCCGCCCTCCTCGAGGCCTGCCAGGAGCAAGCGCTCGTCGCCGGCGAACACCCGGCCGTCGGGCCAGGCGTCGATGAACTCGAGCAGGCTGGCAAGCTCCCCCGAGCTGTCTTTGACACCAACCACCAGGCCCGGGTACTCGGCGGCGAGCGCGGCTGCCAGCCGGGGGGAGACGGCTACGCCCGAGACTTGAGGGATGTTGTAGAGGAGCACGGGGGGCGGGTGCACCAGGCGCTCGAGCACCCATCCATAAGCCTGCCCCAGCCACTCCTCGGGCAGGCCTTTGTAATAGAAGGGAGGCAACATGAGCAGACCGGCGCACCCCACCTCGGCCGCATGATTAGAGAGGGTCACCGTGTCTGTTACCGCCGCGCAACCCACCCCTACGATGATTCGTGAGGGCTCTATGCCCCGCTCCACTATTTCCGCGAGAAGCCGACGGCGCTCGGCCACAGAGAACGAAGTCGCCTCACCGGTGGTACCAAACACCACCACACCGTCGCAGCCACTCTCGACCAGCCTGTGAACGTGTTCGACCATTCGACCGGGGTCGGGGTCGAGGGCTTCGTTCACCGGCGTCAGTGACGCCGCCCATACACCGGAAAGAGTGGTCATTCGAGGAGGCTACTCAGATCAGTCCGGCATCCTGGAGTGCCGCCATCCAGCGGTCGGCCATGAATTGATCGCCCCGGGGGTCGGGATGCACGTGGTCGCGTAGCCAGCTGAGGCTGAAGCCGCTGTGCATGTTCACCGTTATCACCGGCGACCGGGCCGTGCTTTCGCCGGCGGCCAGGGCAGAAATCTCCCCATTGAGATTTGGGATATCCACACTGCAACGGGTTCCGAAGGCTGGATCCCCACCGGCCGGATCGCAGGGAATCAACTGGGCCAGCAAGATCACCATGGCGGGGTTGGCCGACCGCAAATCGTTGATGATGGTCCGCAGCTCTTCCCGGGTGCTCGACTTGCTCTGGAACTGCAGCACGTCATTGGTTCCAAGATGTATCAATGCCACGTCGGGTCGATGCACGAGGGCGGCGCTGGACACCTGAGGGATCATCTGGTCGGCTCGGAATCCCCACAGCGCCTCGTGATCCTCATCAAATGGCTGGGGGCATCCGGAGTTCCCACCTCCGAGAGGCCCATCGACGTTGCCGACGAAGTCGAAGTCCAACCCAGCATCACTCAGGGCGTCCGCCAGGTAGCAGCGGTAGGTGTGCCAGCCGCCCTGGCCCTGGGTTATCGAGTCGCCGATGGGCATGATGCGCAACGGGCCCGGGCCGGCGGGGGTCGTCAGGTAACCGGCAACCGGCAGCCAGTCGGTCTCCCCGAATTCGAACTCCTCGTTTGCTGTACCCGTTTCGTTCTGGTTGCTCAGATAGAACCTGGATTCGGCGGGCCGAAAGATCCCCACGGTCTCGGTGCCATTGGCATCCCAGTCGCCGGCAACGATCCGGTCGCCCGGGTTCCCGTAAAAGAACTC
>JAUXLW010000128.1 GCA_030623545.1 Acidimicrobiia bacterium
CACCGCCCCTGAGTTCGCAGGTCCGGTCTGGGTCCAGGGAGTGGAAGCCACCAGTGCCACTCTGGTTTGGGATCCGGCTACCGACAGCGGGCCGGTCTCGTATGAGGTCGCCATCGAAGGAACACTGCAGATGACCGTCGATGGCTCGACGGCAACCATCGTGGGCCTCGAGCCGGATAGCTCCTACGAAGCAGTCGTCACCGCCGTCGATGGATCCGGCAACCGCAGCGCTGCTCACACGGCACAGCTGACCACCTCGTCGCCGCGAGCCCAGGTTGCTTTGCACGATCCCCGACGAGGAGTTTGGACACTGCGACTGGGGGAAGGTGCAGGGTACGACTTCTACTACGGAGTACCAGGCGACCTGGCGATGATGTGCGACTGGGACGGTGACGGGGTGGACACGGTGGGCCTCTATCGCCCTTACAGCGGTTTTGTATACCTGCGTAACTCGAACACCATCGGCTTTGCCGACGTCGATTTCTACTTCGGCATTCCAACCGACCAGCCGGTGTGCGGCGACTGGGACGGCGACGGCGTCGATTCGGTCGGCATCTTTCGCGGTGGTGAGGGCCGGTTCTATCTGCGCAACTCGAACACGTTTGGTTTCTCCGACGTCACCTTCGATCTAGGTGGGAGTGCCAGCATTCCGCTGGCGGGGGATTGGGACGGCGATGGTGTCGACACCGTCGCCGTACTCGACCCGGAGACAGGCCTGCTCACCACCGCCGATGGAGAATCGTGGTCGGTCCCGGTCACTTCGGCCCAGCCGGTAGTCGGAGATTGGAATGGTGACGGATCCGAGACGCCGGCGCTCTATCTCAACGGTGTTCTCAACATCCTCGGGGGCGAATCCCAGCAGCTGATCCGATTCGGGAGTCCGGCGCACACTGCCCTGGCGGGGTGGTGGGGGTAGTCATTGGCCGGGGAGGCAATGAGCTCCTCGAATTCGAGAACGGTGCTGTCCGGGAATCCGGTGTCCTGGCCCATCAGGTATTGCCCGAAGAAACCGGCGAGGTGGTTGTCGAGGAGATCGACCAGTCGACCCGAATCGATTGATCCCTGGATCCCCAATAGCCCACCGACGGGGCTCAGGAGAGGAACGAAAACGAAGTCGCGATGCTCGGTCCCCGAGATGGCGTGCCAATACTGATCGGGACCACCGTTGTCGAAGAGCTCTCGGAGTTCCGGCTCGTTGTCGTGGGTGGTCCATTGTTCGCTGCGCACGAATCCGAAAGGAACCTGGAGGCCCCGGGCAATGATCTCGGGATCGACGGGCTCCACCCAGGGATCGAACCCGACGCCGGCTTTGCAGCGGCGGTCGGTTGCGCAGAACGACACCACGGCGCCACCACCGGCTGAATGGCCGAATAGTCCCACCCGGTCCATGTCAAGCCGCTGGGCCAGCGTGGTCGAGCGGCGACCCCGGTTTATCTCTGCCAGCTCATCGACAACGAACTCGAGGTCGGCCGTCATCACGTCGTTGAGACGCCGGCCGGCCTCGAGAAACCGCGCCGGGCCGACGACGTCCTCGTCGGGAAGAGCGTTGGGATCGACTGGGGCTTCGCGGCCGCCGGGGAAGACGGTCATGGTGGAGGCGTAGGTGTGGTCGATGGTCACGACCACATAGCCCTCACTGGCCAGGGCTTCCGCCTGGTTGAAGTTAACCGTCCGAAACCCCCGCCAGCCATGGGAGTAAATGACCACGGGATAGGAAGCGGAGGCCTCCGAGACCGGAGCGTCCGGATATGTGTGGGTTTCTGTGAGCCCGAGATGGTCGAAAGCGAAAGACGGCACTTCGACGTACTTGGCGAGCTGGGCCCCGACTGCGTCGAGATCTTCGATCCACGGCCCGGTTTCGGCATCCTGCCCTGGCTCGGCGGGATAGAAGAATTGCACCATCAACTCGCGGGGGCCTCCGGGGTTGGGTCCGTAGGTCTCTTCTCTGGCATCGTCCACGAGGTGGAGCGAGAACGTTCCCACCGCGAACGACCCGCTGGGAGTGGGAAGCCTGGGTACCGGAAGGACTATGGGTAGCGCCAGCGCCACGACGCCGACCAGGCCTGCAAGTGCGCGTCCGATGCGTCTACCGGGGATCTCGGGACGAAGCTCGGCGGGCGGCCCGATGAAGTCCCACCAGGTGTAGATCCCGATGAGGACTGCCAGCACATAGCCGGGAACCATCTGCCACCGATAGCCCTCGAGGGCGAGTTGCCACGGCACACTGACGGCGACGAGAAATCCGAGGCCTTGTCTCCAGCCGCGGATACTGGTGAATCCAGGCAGGATGAACCAGAGGGCGCTGAGCGCAAGCAAAAGGATCTCGAGATACCGCATCTACCTATCTATCGGGCCGCGATGCGGCTTATATTAGTTTTCGCGGTCTCTCTGGATGGGCATTGTCCGTTGGACGTGGGCCTGGATGGGTCTCGAGGCCGGGTCGCTCCGGGCGCGGGTCAACGAATTTGCTTGATTGTCCGATACGATTGAGTGTGGAGGAATTTCTTGGAACGGTGACGCTCCTCGGCGAGACCGGGGAGGTGAGCGCAAGCGCGGCGACTTCTAGGGACGAGCTGCGAATCGTGGCGGGTACCGTGGAGATCGGGGAGTGGGATCTGGGCGAAGTCGATCTCGATCTCCGGCGCGACGGGCTGCATCTTCGAGACGGTGATGACGAGCTTGTTTTCATGGCGGCGGACCAGGATGAGTTTGCTGAGGCACTGCGGAGGGCGCAGCCGCATCGGCGTTCGACGCTCCGAAGCTGGGCGGCGAAAGTTCAGGAAGGGTGGGGGCGCATCCCCCGTCGTGGCCGGCCGGTTGTCGTCGCGGCCGCGGCTCTTGCGGTGCTCGGCGCGCTGTGGCCATGGTTACTGGTTGCATTGCTGGCCACTGTTGCCGGCGTCGCTCTCTTGACTGGTCTAGTCACCGCCCTGGACCCGTTCCTGGCTGTCAGGTTGCCCGACCGCGTGTCTCCGGCCGCGTTGCTGGGGGCGGGGCTGGGCGGTCTCGTTCTGCTGGTAGTGGGCGCAATATTCTTCTGAGTCGGATTGGCAGGCCGTCCACCTATCGATCGGGTCGGGCGTCGAACCGATCTCGCAGGAGTTGGGCCATCCAGTCGACGACCTCCCACAGATCTGCGGTGGGCTCGCCCGTGTGAGGGAGCGTCTGCTGGTATGGGGGCGGGCCGAACTCCGGAACGACTGTGCTGGTGGGCAGGCCTGCCACCTTCTGCTCATCCCAGGCCATGTTCCACCACCGCAGGTGACTCTCCAATGTTTCGGCCCATTCGGGTGCTCTCGGGTCGGGCACCTGCGGCCCTTGCGGATATCCGACTCTGGCATCGATGTGGATGGTGCGCGCAGTTGCGGCGCGGATGATGTCGAGCTGATCGTCGATCAGGCGCTCGGCCACCACCACCCAATGGCTGAGATCCAGGGCCAGCTTGAGGTTCTCGAATCGCTCGAGCATGCGGGCAGTGGTCCAGGGGTTGTAGAGGATCCGGGAGCGGTGCGTCTCGTGGGCCACCGTGAGCCCGAGGTCGTCCTCCATCTTGAGAGCCTCGGAGTAGAACTGGACTGCCTGACCATCATCGAATGCGTCCCGACCCCCGTGACAGATCAAGTGGCGGCTTTCGAGGGGAGCTGCTTCCTGGAACTCTGATCTGAGTCTTTTGAGGTGGTCTTCGACGGTATCTCCAGACGTCTGGACCAGCGTGGCGATGCCGAGGCCATGTTCGTTACACAGCTCCCGCAGTTGTTGGAGGGACCCGATCCGGGGCTCTAGTTGATGGGCTATGAGCGCGAAGGCAACGCCATCGAACCCGTCGGCGGCTACGGCGGGGATTGCTTCTTTCAATGTCGGATGAGGAGATCCGGCTCCGACTGCACCCCACAAGGTCTTGAATAATTGGAGCTTCATTTGACTCTCTCGCCCATCTTCAGCCGGCTCGCCGGACACCGCTCTTTCGCACCAAGGGCGAATGGTAAGCGCACCCCGGGCGTGAAGGGTCCCGGACGGGAGCGCTGCGGTCTGGCGACTACGATCGTCCCATGCTCGGTGAGGGTTCTTAGTGCATCGCCACACAATTCCTGTGCACGTTATTTGCGCGGCTGAGCACTAGTGGACGTGCCGGTGCACGATGTTCTCATCGTTGGAGGCGGCGGAGCCGGCCTCCGGGCTGCCATCGCCATCGCCGAGGATTACCCGGAGATCTCGGTCGGCGTTATCTCGAAGGTCTACCCGATGCGCAGCCACACCGTCGCGGCCGAAGGTGGGGCGGCGGCGGTGATCAAGGCCAACGACTCACTGGATGATCACGCGTACGACACCATCTCCGGCTCGGATTGGCTGGCGGATCAGGACGCAGTGGAGGTGCTTGTGTCGGAAGCACCGGCCGAGATGATCCAACTGGAGCACTGGGGGTGTCCCTGGAGCCGGGAGCCGGACGGCGAAGTTGCCGTGCGGCCCTTTGGCGGCATGCAAACCGAGAGGACCTGGTATGCGGCCGACAAGACGGGTTTTCACATGCTCCACAGCCTTTTCCAGACCTCGCTGAAGTTCGACTCCATCGTCCGCTACGACGAATGGTTTGTGACGAGCCTGGTGCTGGAGGATGGCCGGCCCCACGGGGTGACTGCCATCGAGCTGAAAAGCGGCGAAGTGCACGCCATCGGCGCCAGAGCCGTCATTCTCTGCACCGGTGGGGCCGGGCGGGTGTACCCATTCACGACGAATTCGAACATCAAGACCGGCGACGGCATGGCCCTCGCCTACCGGGCCGGGGTTCCACTCAAGGACATGGAGTTCGTCCAATATCATCCGACCGGTTTGCCGGGGACCGGCATCCTGATTACCGAGGCGGCCAGGGGAGAAGGTGGCGTCCTCGTCAATCGGGA
>JAUXLW010000127.1 GCA_030623545.1 Acidimicrobiia bacterium
ACGGGTTGCCGGTGCCACCGGCAAGAATGACGACGCGGCCCTTTTCGAGGTGTCGGATCGCCCGCAGCCGGATGTAGGGCTCTGCGACCTGTTGGATGGAGATTGCAGTCTGGACCCGGCTGGGGATGCCTTGCTGGTCAAGGCTCTCACGCAACGCCAGCGCGTTTATCACGGTGGCCAGCATTCCCATGTAGTCGGCCGAGGCACGATCCATTCCCTCGGCGGCGTTACTAACGCCTCGGAATATGTTTCCGCCCCCGACGACCACGCCTATCTCGTATCCCTCGGAGTGAGATTCAGCGATTTCGCGCGCCACCCGCTCAATATTCTTGGGATCAATGCCGAAATCGAGCTCCGGGTCGGCGAACGCTTCGCCAGAGAGCTTCAGCACAACTCTTCGATCGCCCGAGTCTGGCAACTACTCCTCACCCACCGAGATACGCGCGATCTTACCCACACTGACGTTCTCTCCAAGGCGCAATGTGAGTTGGTCCAACATCTCCTGGACTGTCCCCACAAACTTCTCGGGATTTACAAACGTCTGCTCGTACAGAACGTTGTCTTTGAGATAGGCCTCGAGTCTGCCGGCGATGATCTTCTCAGCGACTTCGGGAGGCTTCCCTTCCTCCTCGGCCTGGGCTTGGAATAGTTGCTGCTCCTTGGCAATCACCTCCCCGGGAACATCCTCACGACGCACCCAGCCCGGTCGTCTCGCGGCGAGATGCATGGCCAGGTCTTTGGCGGCACCCTGGAACTCCTCACTCTTGGCCACGAAGTCCGTCTCGCAGAGGAGCTCTACGAGACAGCCCACCACCGGTCTCTCAGTCTGGTAGTGCAGGTAGTGACCGATGGATCCCTGATTCGTTGCCCGACCGGCCCGCTTCTTGGCGTCGGCCAGGCCTTTGACCCGGAGAAGGTCCTTGGCGTCATCGAAGTCCCCTCCGGCTTCCTGGAGCGCGCGCTTGGCGTCCATCATGCCCGCGCCGGTTTCCTTACGGAGCTTCATGACGTCCTGTGCCCCGACGTCACTCACCGCCGGCCTCCGCTTTGGGGTCGGTCGAGTCGGCGGCCGGTTCAGCTTCAGGTACCGTCTCGGCCGGAGCCGCGCTCTCAACCTCAGCTGGGGCCGGTTCAGCCTCAACTGCCGTTTCAGCAGGAGCCGCGCTCTCAACCTCAGCTGGGGCCGGTTCAGCCTCAACTGCCGTTTCAGCAGGAGCCGCGCTCTCAACCTCTGCCGGGGCCGGCACTTCCGCCGCCTCAGGCTCCGTGGTGGCCGCCGGCTCCGCTTCGGCCGGCTGGGCAGCTTCAGCTGCCGAAGCCTCTTCCGTGTCGTCGCCTTCCTTCTTGGCCTTGGCTCTAGTCTCGAACAACTGGCGCCCTTCGAGACAAGCAGCGGCAATGGAGTCGGCGAATAGCTGGGCCGACCGAATGGCGTCGTCATTACCTGGTATCACAGTGGTAATGGGATCCGGATCACAGTTGGTGTCGACCAAAGCAATGATGGGGACCCCAAGCCGGGTCGCCTCCTTAACGGCGATGTGCTCGGTGAGGATGTCGACGATGAACAGGGCGTCCGGAGGCTTGGTGAGGTCGCGGACTCCTCCGAGGTTGTTCACCAGTTTCGCCTTCTCACGGCGCAGGCGAATGCGCTCTTTCTTGGGAAGCGCCTCCATCTCACCAGACTCGTCCATCCGCTCGAGCTCTCTCATGTACAGGATGCGGGTGTGGGTGGTACGGAAGTTGGTGAGCATTCCTCCCAACCAGCGATTGGTCACATAGGGCATGCCGGCCGTGGTAGCAGCGTCTTCCAAGATGTGCTGGGCTTGTTTCTTCGTGCCCACGAACATCACCGTTCCTCCGTCGGCGGTGAGCTCCTTGACTTGCTGGTAGGCGTCCTGCAGTTGGGTCAGTGTCTGACGCAGGTCGACAATGTGGATCCCGTTGCGCTCTCCAAAGAGATAGGGGGCCATCTTCGGGTTCCAGCGCTGGGTTTGATGCCCGAAATGGACACCAGCCTCCAGCAGCTGCTTCATAGTTACTGTGGACACAGCTGTTTCTCCTGTTTGGTTAGTCCTCCGCCGGCCCTGCGTCTCTTCCCGGAGTTAACTCCGACCATGGAAGGACGGCGGCACGGCGTGTGTGATGGCGGGAGTGTAGCGATTCCCCGGGATGAGGCGGACTGATCAGCTGGTCTTGAAGATGGGCTCAATCATCCGATTGCGAAGACTCATCACCGACTTGGTGTGGATCTGGCACACTCGTGATTCGGTGACACCCAGCACATTCCCGATTTCCGCAAGCGTCAAGCCTTCGTAGTAGTAGAGAGTCACCACGAGCCGGTCGCGCTCATTGAGGCGGTTGATGGCATCGGCCAGCGCCTTACGGGTTTCGTCCAGCTCGTATTCGGCTACGGGATCGGAGGCCCTGGGATCTGGAAGCAAGTCCCCCACTGATGCCGAGTCTCGCTCCGAGGCGTTGAGCAGCTCATCGAGGGCCACGAGGCCCAGTGCCGAGATCTCGGCCAACTGATCCTGAAGAGTGTCTACAGAGAGGTTCATGTGGGTGGCCAGCTCCTCATCGGTGACGCTGCGCTTGAGCCCATGCTCGAGCTCGGCCAGCGAACGCTGAATCTCGCGGGCCCGGGCTCGCACCGAGCGAGGAACCCAGTCGAGGGCCCGCAGCTCATCGAGGATGGCGCCTTTGATCCGGTTGACGGCGTAGGTCTCGAATTTGAACCCGCGCTCGAGATCGAACTTGTCGATGGCGTCGATCAGCCCGAATATCCCATACGAGACGAGGTCGGCCTGCTCAACGTTGCGAGGCAGGCCCACCCCCATGCGGCCGGCTACGAATTTCACCAGCGGCGAGTAATGGAGAATCAGGCCCTCGCGGGCTGCCGGATCGGCAGTTTTCTTGAACCGGTGCCAGAGACCCTGTATGGCCTCGTCGGTCTCAGGCTCGGGGATGACTTCGCTCATAAGTTGCCTTCAGGTGGTCCTTTGTTACAGAGGTGTAAATCTGGGTCGTGGCGAGCTCATTGTGGCCCAAGAGCTCCTGAACGGCGCGTAAATCCGCTCCCCCTTCGAGAAGATGAGTGGCGAAGGAGTGGCGCAAGGCGTGTGGGTAGGTGCCGAGTCGAAGCCGGACGATACGACGAATTCCGCGGGAGTCGAGCTTGCCGCCTCGCGAGCCCACCCACAGAGCGGAGCCGGCATTGTCGGTTGCCAACGCAGGCCGGCCGTTGGCGATGTAGCGAGTGAGAGCGTCGCGGGCCTGAGGCCCCACCGGGACATCGCGATCCTTGCGGCCCTTGCCGACGATGCGGATGAAGCCGTCGGCGGCGGTGTCGGCGGTGGTCATCCCGGCCAACTCGGCTACGCGCAGGCCGCATCCATACAGCAGTTCCAACACTGCCCGGTCGCGCAGAACCAGCGGCTCGGAACCACTGAGTTCGTCGAGGAGAGCTATGAGGCCTGCCGCCGGGAGGACCCGGGGCAAGGTTTGTGAGATACGTGGCACTGAAACCCCCTCGGCTGGATTGGTGTCGACGTTTCCCCGTCTCACTTCATCGGCGTAAAAAGCTCTGACTGAAGAAGCCTTTCGAGCAATCGATCTGCGGGCGAAACCACGTGTCGTCAGATTGGCGATGTAACGGCGCACCATCCGCCGGTCCACCGCCCCGATCCTGTCGGCCCCGGCCTTGGAGGCGAGAGCAAAAAAGTCGCCGAGGTCATGGCGATACGAGGCGACAGTATGAGGCGAGAGCTGGCGTTCGTGTTCGAGTCGTGAGAGATATGCCTCGACTTCGTCACGCGCAAACTCGGGGAGAGCAGCGGGCATCGCACCATCCTATTGCCAAGACCGCGAAAAGCGGCTCATCGGGCGGTCACACGAGGGTGGCACCCCACCGCCGTTCCTACGAATCGACGGGTTCGGTCCAGGTGAGGACAGTACCGTCGAGAACGAGGTCGCCTCGCTGGTTCCTCACGGTGGTAGCCAGGGTCGTAATCGGTTTGTCCAGACGAACGTCGACGACCTCGACCCGGCCGGTGATCGTATCTCCCGGGTAAACAGGCGCCACGAAATTCCAGTCCACGTGAAGAAACACCGATCCGGGGCCGGGAAGGTCCTCGGCAACAACAGCGTTCAGGATCGCGGTCATGATGCCGCCCTGGACGATCACCGCCCCAAAGCGGGACCTGGCTGCAACGTCCTGGTCATAGTGCAGCGGGTTGCGGTCGCCGCTGATAGCCGTGAACAACTCGATGTCCTCGGATGTGACGCGTCGCGACCGCTCCGCGCTCTGACCAATATCCGGTCTATGCGCCTCCCATGACGACATTGGCTCACCTCCACCACCCATCCTGGCAAACCCACCGGGCATCGGCTCCCCATGTCCCATAAAGTGGAGAAGCAGAGCAAAGGGTCCTGATGCCAGAGGTTTCTTCACGACTCATCCCGGAACGGCCTCAACCGCCGTCTCTCGAGATGCCAAGCTTCCGTCTTCAGGCCGACGAGTCGTTGGCCGAAGGCTTGCGCCGCGTGACCTCGGATCAGCTGCAGTACGCGCGGCGGGCGCTCGAGCAATTGCCGGTCGATGCCGGCGTGCACGAGGCCCGCAAATCGGTCAAGCGGGTGCGGGCGGTGCTCCGACTGACGAGGAGTTACGTGGGCGATGGTGTCTACGGGCCGGACAACGTGAAATTGCGTGACGTGGGGCGAACGTTGGGCCCGGGCCGGGATGCGGCCGTGCTGTTACAGACTTTTGATGCACTCATCGCGCAAAATGATGCTGAGTCGGGCACCGGGGTATTCGAAGATTTTCACCACCACCTGGCGGGCCGCCGGCGGACCCTGGAAAACGAGATCAATGAGACGGTGAAACGGGAGGTGCTCG
>JAUXLW010000194.1 GCA_030623545.1 Acidimicrobiia bacterium
CAGGCGCGCGCTGCCTGAGAGGGCCTCGCCACGACTCGGGCCCCGCGTCAAATACACTCCGGAGATGACTGAACCCGGCCTCCTCACCAATGAGCCGGCCTGGCCTGACAGCGATGGACGGCCCATCAGCTTCGTGCTCGACATCTCCAACCGGCTCGAGCGCGACATGATCATGGATTGGCTGGAGCGCAACCGGGTCCCGGGGATTGAGGCCGAAACGGCGGGACTCCCCTCCTCCCGCCGTCACCGCCGCCACCAGGAGATGAGCCCGGTGCTGCGAGCAACGTTGCGCCGCACCGACGATCCGCTGCTGGCACCGCTGCGAATTGTGTGGCTGGCGGAGGAGCGCGGGGGCGTGCGCCGGGTCCGGCTCTCCGATGTGATGATGACCGGCGATCCCCGCGACCCCGACCCGTTGCGCGCCCGCTGGATCCGCAGCCGCCATCCCGACCGGGTGCGGCTGGTGGTTGGAGCGCCAGCCCGGCTCAGCGCGCTCCGCGCCGCCTGGAGCGAACAGAGCCAGGTGGACGACTTTGCCGAGTTTGTTGCCCACCGCGCCTGGCTGACACTCGAGCGAGCCGAACGGGCGCTGCGAGGAAACCGCTACAAGGTCCCCAGGTTCGTGTCTGAGGCCATACTCCGACGCGACGAGGTTCAGCAGCGAGTAATCGAGATCGGCCGGGCCCAAGGCAAGAGCGGCGAATGGTCGCTGAACCGGGCTTCGCGCTACATCCACGAGATTGCCGCCACCCACAGCCCGCTGGTGATTGATCTGGTCGCGAATGCGGTCCACTGGCTCTACCGCAAGACATACACGGCAATTGAATACGACCGCGACGAGCTCCTCGAGCTCTACGGCCTCGGTCAACGAACATCTCTGGTGTTCCTGCCGTCGCACAAGTCGAACTTCGATCACTTGATCCTCCAGTTCCTTCTGTGGCAGAACGACTTCCCCCCCAATCACACGGCCGGCGGAATCAACATGAACTTCTTCCCCGTGGGGCCATTCCTCCGGCGGTCGGGCATCTTCTTCATCAGGCGGAGTTTCAAGGACAACGAGCTCTACAAGGCCGTCCTCCGCTCATACATCGACTATCTGATCGAGCACCGCTTCCCCCTCGAGTGGTACATCGAAGGTGGGCGTTCCCGCTCGGGCAAGCTGGGAGCTCCCCGCTACGGCCTGCTCAGCTATGTCGCCGACTCTTTCCGGCGGGGAACCAGCGACGAGGTGTACCTGATCCCCATATCGATCGGATACGACCAGATCGTCGACCTCGACTCTTATTCCGCCGAGCAAAGGGGGGAAGGAAAGGAGACCGAAGGGGCCGGCTGGCTGGTGCGGACGGTGCAACGGCTCAAGCACCGATCCGGCAAAGTCCATGTTCGCTTTGGGGAGCCGCTGTCATTAGCCAAGGAGGTCAGCCTGGCTTCCGAACCGGACGAACAGACCCTGGCGATCCAAAAGCTGGCTTTTGAGGTAAGCCGCCGGATCAATGAGGTAACTCCGATCACCCCCACCTCACTGGTCACCATCGCCCTGCTGGCCAACGAACAAAGAACGCTCTCTCTGGACGAAATCACCGAGCGGTTGGTCGAGCTGAGCGGATATATCGAAGAACGGAAGCTGCCTTCAACTTTCGCAGACGCCATCGCCACCAAGCGCGAGGTAGATACCGTGCTGCAGGCCCTGGTTCAGCAGGACATCGTGTCGGTATTCGAGGGCGGACCCGACCGTGTGTGGCGCATTCAGCCAGATCAACACCACGCCGCCGGCTACTACCGCAACACAATCGTCCACTTCTTCGTGAATGGGGCCATCGCCGAGTTGGCGCTCGTCAAGGCCACTGAGGCAGGCTCCGGGCTCAGCGATGTGTTCTGGGATGAGGTGATGGGACTTCGTGATCTGTTCAAGTTCGAGTTTTTCTTCTCAGACAAGGAAGTCTTCCGGGAGGAGATTCATCAGGAGCTTGCCTATCGGGATCAGTCCTGGGAGAGCCGCCTTGACGAAGGCCCCGATTCAGCGCGCCGACTCCTGGCCAGCCTGACGGTGTTCAAGGCGCACTGGACGTTGCGGCCCTTCCTGGAGGCTTATCAAGTGGTAGCCGATCTCCTCACCACGGCCGGCGAGCCCCTCGACGAGAAGCAAGCGGTGGAACAGTCGCTGGCACTCGGCAAGCAGTATCGACTCCAGAATCGGATAACGACTGAAGAGTCCGTGTCGCAGGTGCTTTTCGCCACCGCTTTCAAACTGGCCGCAAACCGGGGCCTCACGCAACCCGACGTCGCCGAAGCCGACCTGAAGGCCCTTTCGGCGGAGATCCGTGACGTGTTACGCCGTGTTTTGGTGATCGACTCACTTGCTACCCGCCGCCGGGCCGGGCATTAGAGGAGGGTGCCCGCTCCCATGCCGAGCGCCAGCGCCGCGAGCGAGCCGATGGCCGAGAGGGTCAAGACGTAGGCCCGCCGCCCGGTGCGGCCGTAGCGCACCAGATAGTGCTGAGCGGCAAACAACGGCGTTGTAGCCAGGGCCAGCCCCGTGGACCAGGCAGGGCGCCACGGCGCCAGAGCCAGCAACGCAGCCAGCACTGCCAGCAACAATCCGCCGTGCACTGAGACTGCTCGGGTGGATCCGAGCCGGACCCACAGCGTACGTTTACCCGTGGCCTCGTCGGCGACCTCATCAGGTGCGTCCACCGCCAGCAGCATGGCCAGGTTCGCCAGGACCAGCGGGAATGTGAGTGCCCCCAGCAAAGTCCAGTCGACGGCTCCCCGGCTCAGCGCTCCGGCAAGTGGAACCAGGCCCGTGACTATCAGTGAAGCGACCGCTTCGCCGGCACCGGTGGCGATCAACCTGGCGGGTGGAGCTGAGTAGAGCCATGAGCCAACCAGGCCCACCAAACCGACAACAGCCAGCCGACCATCGAAGGTTGCCGACCAGATACCAAACCCCAGAGCAGCAGTGCCGGCAACAGCAGCGGCCCGCAACGCAATCAGCTCATGGAGCCGGCCGGAGGGGAGCACGCCCGAGCCCCCCGAGAACCACGTGCGATTGGTGGTCACCGCATCGGTGGCCTGGTCGAAGTGCTCGTTGACGTACTGGGCAAAGAGCTGCACCGAGCTCACCATCCCCTGCCCGGCCAGGTAGTGCGGCCAGGTGAGGCCGCTATCGGCCCCCCCGAGTGCCAAGCCAAAAAAACACCAACCCCCCGACCAAGAATTCAGGCCGGGTAAGCCGCAGGAAGGCACGAAAGCGTCGCATAAGCCATTCTTACCTCATTGACCGATGTCCTCCTCGGGGAGGGACCGCCCGAACGACGCGAGGGCGAGGGAACTTCGTCGGTGGGAGCCGCGCCCCCCGGCCGTCACCGGCGCCGCCGGCGCCACCTCCCCCCGATGGCAAGGATAACCTCATTTGGCCCCGGGGGGGAGGACCGCATCCCCACCGCGACGCCGAGGAGGGGGAGGCTTAAACCCTCTCGAATCCGGTTCCCACCGCCTCCCTTTGGTCTCCTCCCCCATGAGGGACGATTGGGGGAGGCCGGGAGGGGGATGGGCCTAACAACGGCACCCTGAGAAGGCTCATCGCCAGAGGTGACTGCTGATAACCAAGACGCTCAGACACGCACCGAACCAGCAACTAACTGTTAGGCACCACCCCCAGCAAGCCCACCTGAAAGCAACAATGCTCGGCAGGCACAAACTGGCGGCACTCCCACAGTTGGTGGGCACCACCCACC
>JAUXLW010000045.1 GCA_030623545.1 Acidimicrobiia bacterium
GTCGTCGCTTGGAATCCAGCGCAGATTCAAGCTGGCGCCATTGGCAACCGCACCGTGTTTGAGCGCTTCCACCACCGATAGGTAGGCGTCTGGTAAATCAACGTATTTACCGACGAGCCCGATCGTCACCGGTTCGGTGGCATCGCGAATCCCGGCCAGCATTTCTTCCCAGGCGGACATATCGGGCTCGGGCACGTCGAGGCTCAAAGTGTCGCAAATCACATCATCCAGGCCGCCATCCCGCAATACCAGCGGAACCCCATAGATGTCCTCGGCGTCGGGGCAGCTCACCACCGCCGAAGGGTCAACGTCGCAAAACAGGCTGATCTTGCGACGCACTGCCTCGTCGATCGGCCGATCCGAGCGAACCACGATCGCATCAGGAAGGATTCCGTGGCTCCTCAGCTCGGCAACCGAATGCTGGGTGGGTTTGGTCTTCAACTCCTCGCTGGGGGCAATGTATGGCACCAGAGTGACGTGGATATACGCAACGTTGGCCGATCCGACGTCCTTGCGGAACTGGCGGATGGCTTCGAGGAACGGCAGGATCTCAATGTCGCCGACCGTTCCCCCAACCTCGGTGATGACCACATCAACATCCGGGTTGTCACCGAGCCGGCGAATGCGCGACTTGATCTCGTCCGTGACATGGGGAATCACCTGAACGGTCGCTCCGAGGAAGTTGCCACGGCGTTCCTTCTGGATTACGGACAGATATACAGACCCGGTGGTGACGTTGGAATCCCGCCGCAGGTTTTCGCCGGTGAAGCGCTCGTAATGACCGAGGTCGAGGTCGGTCTCTCCCCCATCATCGGTGACGAAGACTTCCCCGTGCTCGAACGGGTTCAGGGTGCCGGGGTCGACGTTGAGGTAGGGGTCGAGTTTCTGATTGACCACTCGTAGACCGCGAGCCTTGAGGAGTCGGCCAAGCGAAGCGGCGGTGATGCCTTTACCGAGGCTAGATGTGACTCCCCCAGTCACAAAGACGAACTTCGCCAACCATGCTCCTTGGACTCCGAGACGATAGCAGCGACGAGCGGCTCCGATGCGTCCATCGTCTCCAGCCGGGCCCCTTACCCTCCGTCGAGTCCCAGCTTGTGCTGCAGAGTGTGTGGAAAGCGTTGCCGTCCGAAAGTGGCAAATCGGGACGTCTTGTCGCCCCGGGCCACCGTTACCGATTGGCCATTCTCCAGCTCGCCGAGGGTAGTGGCATCCACCTCCACGCCGATCGGCCGGTCGCTGGATGCCGTGAAGCGCAGGACCCTGTCGGGCTCAAATATGAGCGAGCGGCTGAACAGTGAGTGGGGAGCGACGGCCGACATGATGATGGCCTGCAACTGTGGTGCTACCGCCGGGCCGCCTGCCGAGAAGCTGTACGCGGTGGATCCGGTCGGGCTCGCCACCACAATGCCATCTGCCCGAAACGTGCGGAAGGGCTTCCCATCAACCTCCACCGCAAGCCCCACCAGCCTCTGACTGACGCGCTTGGAGATGACGACATCGTTGAGGGCATACGCCCCGGGGCCATCGTCAATCTCCGCTCGCAGGGTCATGCGTTCCTCAACCTCCCAGTCGCCGGACACAAGCCGCTCCAGCATCAACGGGATTTCTGTTTGCTCGATCTCGGCAAGAAACCCCACCCGCCCAAGATTGATCCCGAGAATCGGAACATCGAGCACCAGCCCTCGTTGCACTGCCTCGAGGACGGTGCCGTCTCCTCCGATGGAGACAAGCAGATCGGGTGTGGCCGATCCGTCAGAATGGACACCCGCAAGTTGGTCGGCATCATCGGCGGCAGCCACAACCTCAATCCCCAACTCGTCGGCGGCGCTGACCAACCTCTGGCTCACCTTTGCCGCTTCCGGACGGGTCGGGTGAACGACGAGCCCGATAATCATTGGTTCTCCCGCAAGGGCTCGCCAAGGCGCACGGCTTCCTCCAGAGCCCGGTCTAGTTCCCCCGGGTCGAGTGTGGTTTCCGGCCCTGGCTGCAGCAATACCAGGAACTCCCTGTTGCCGGAAGACGCCCCTCGCAGCGGGCTCAATGTCAGGCCACCGGTCCGCAGGCCGGAGGCGGTACCGGCTGCGAAAATCCGCTGGATGGCCTGCCGCCAGAGGCGGGGATCTTCCACCACGCCGCCCCGTCCCACCTGGGCCCTCCCGACCTCGAACTGGGGCTTGATGAGGAGCACCGCTCGGCCTTCCGCTCCGACTAGTCCGGCTATGACATCCATCACCAGCTCCAGCGAGATAAAGGACAGGTCGCCGACCACCAGATCGAAGGGAGCGCCCACGTTTGAGGGTTCGAGGAACCTCGCATTGGTTCGCTCGAGAACCGTTACCCGTTCATCCTCTCGCAGCCGGAAGTCGAGCTGACCGTATCCGACGTCGACGGCAACCACCTGACGAGCGCCGCTCTGGAGCAGACAGTCGGTGAAGCCGCCGGTCGAGGCGCCGAGATCAATCGCCCGCGCTCCGTTCACGTCGATCTCAAACACTGTGAGAGCGTGCGCCAGCTTCTCTCCACCCCGACTCACGTAACGGGACGACTCGGCCAGCACCTCCAGGGGAGTTTCAGCGTCGACCAGCGTGGCCGCCTTCGGAGTGACGATTCCCCCCACCTGCACCTGGCCCTCGTTTATGGCCAGCCGTGCAGCCGACCGGCTTCGAAAAAGCCGCCGTCTAACCAACTCACTATCGAGTCGTAGCCGGCTCAGGGAGCCTCCTCCGGGCTTTCCTGCTCGGCCGGCGGGGGGCTCGAAGCCTCCAGCTTCTCCGTGAGATCCGCTGCAAGCTCGTCGGCGATGTCGGGAGCATCGGCGGAATCTGCTGCCGCGAGGTCGGAAAGCATCTTGTCAGTCTGCGTAGTATCCATAATTGCCATTATCGCCTCCGGCGAGCGAAGGAACTGGCTTTGATCCCGATCCGAGATGTGAACCCAACGGTTATCCGCCCCGTTCTCACCCTCGCCATCATTGCAGTGAACATTTTCGTCTTCTTTTCCATCCAGCCGCATGGTGACCCTGCCGAGGAACAGATTTTCGCTTACGAGTACGCGGCCATACCCTGCGAACTATCCACGAATGAGTCGCTGAGCCTACGCGAGATCAACAACGTCAACAACGACGAATGCATCGACGGCGATGAAGAGTTTTTTGCTGAGAAGATCATCGTGTTCAGTGTGCTGGCTTCCATGTTCTTGCACGGTGACATCTTTCACATCGGCTTCAATCTCTGGTCGTTGTGGATCTTTGGGAATAACGTCGAGGAAGCCTTCGGAAGAGCCGGATACCTGGCTATGTACTTCGGCGGCGGGATTGCCGCCACACTGGGTTACGCCTACTTGAACAGCGACTCGACAATCCCACTCGTTGGGGCCTCGGGGGCGATCGCGGCCGTGATGGGCGCGTACCTGGTGCTCTATCCAACCCATCGTATTCTCAGCCTGTTTGGGTTCTTCTTTATCCCGGTTCCGGCCGCGCTGTTCATCGGAATCTGGTTCGTGGGGCAGTTCGGGATCGACCCGGCTTCAAACGTGGCGTGGGAGGCCCACGTCGTCGGCCTGGTTTTTGGCGCCCTGCTCGCCCTGGTATTCCGCAACCAGCTCTTGGCCCGCGTCAAGGCTCATCAAACGACCCGCTGGCCACACGCTCCCTGAGCAGGAAGCAATCGGCAGTCGGCAGTCGGCAAGAACGCAGTAGGCAGGAGGCAGTAGGCAGTAGGCAAGAATCTTGCTTCTTGCTTCTTGCTTCTTGCTTCTTGCTGACTGCTGGCCCTAGATCCCCAGCAGCGAAGGTAAATCGGCCACCGTGTCGATAACGTAATCCGGCTGTGGCACCACTTCGGCTCCGGGAGGAGTCACCCCGCTGAGTACCAACACTGTGGTCCAACCCTCGGCCACGCCCAGTGCCAGATCGGTTTCGGGCCGATCACCCACAACAAGGCTCCCCCCCGGCGACAAACGGTCGCGGAGCAGCTTACGCATCGCAGCATGGGGCTTACCGGCCACTTCGGGCTCCACTCCGGTGGCAGCCTGCACGGCCGCCACCAGCGCCCCAGCCCCCGGCCACAGCCCTTCCGGGGTTGGGTAGGTGACGTCGACGTTGGTGGCAATGAATCGGGCACCGTTGGACACCGCCATAACCGCCGAGGTGAGACCTTCGTAGGACAGTCCCGGATCGAGGCCCACTATCACCACACCAGCGTCTCGCCAATCGTCCACCATTGTCAGGCCTCTCTCGGCAAGGGCAGATTGCGCGCCAGCCGCGCCGAAGAGGAGGACTGGCCCTTCCTCAACCGTCATCATGGCCGCGGCGGCTTGTGCCGACGAAACCACTTGCTCCGGTTGGGCGTCAAAGCCCGTCAGTGTGGCAATTTTCTTCGCCGTCTGATGAACCGTCCTGGTGGAGTTGTTGGTGACAAAAACGATTTCGAGCCCGGCGGCCGCCACCCTGGCAAGAGTTTCCCCGGCGCCCGGGACCGCTTCTTCTCCTCGATAGAGCACTCCGTCGAGGTCAAATATCAGGTTCCTGGGGACCCTCATTCCTCCACCGAGTGGACGCCGAATCGGGAGATCGTCGTCGCCAGGAAGTCGCAAGTCAAGCCAATGGAATCTTCGCTAATCCTCTCGTTATGCCCATGAAACATGGCGCCGAACTCCCCGGGGCCAATCCGGTCGTCGAACACCGCGGCCCCGTAAGCAACAACCCCTTTTGAGCGAAAAAAGCGTGCGTCGGTCGTGCCACTGATGAGGTTGGCGAAGCGGTGCCTGGTCCCGGCCACTTCCTCGAAGCCATCACCTACCGCTTCCCACAGGGGCCCTGCCGTCGGAGACGAGCCCGCCGGGTAATCCATGATCGGCTCCACCTCGAGCCGATCGTAGAGATCACTCCCCAACACCTTGCGTAGGTGGTCCTCGACTGTTGTCTCGTCCTGGCCGGGAAGAGCGCGAATATCCACCTCGACCGCCCCCGACTCGGCGATCATATTCGCCTTGATGCCGCCTTCGACCAGATTTGGGCTGACCGTGAGGTGGGTGAGTGCGTGAGCCAACCGGGCCATCAGCGGGTCGACCGCCGCCAACGCCTCGATGGCACCGTCGATCTCGTCGGGATCCAATAAGGACGCTGCGGCCTCGTCGTCGAGCCCGAGCGCTTCGACGATCGACCGCCACTCAGATGTGATCTCCACCGGAGTGGGGGCTTCAGCAAGGCGGGCAATCGCCAGACCCAAATCGATAACGGCGTTCTCCTTGCCATACGGTTGGCTGCCGTGGCCGGGAACTCCACGGGCAGTCAAGCGACGCCAGTAGGGTCCCTTTTCGGCAACGCTCACTGGATAAGCGGGCCCGGTGCTGGTAGGGATCGGGGGATACCCCACTTCGGTGAGCAGGTATTGGCAGTCGACCGCATCGGGATGGTTGTCGAGGATCCATTTGGCGCCCAGAAACCCACCCGCTTCTTCGTCGGCGGTGGCTAGATAGATCAGGTCGCCGGGGAGCGGAGGTAGTTCACCACTGAGGTAGGGGCGGAAAGCTGTCGCCATGGCAGCGGCCATATTGAGCATGTCCACCGTCCCCCGACCCCAGATGAACCCATCCGTGCGTTTGCCAACGAAAGGGTCGTGCTCCCAACCATCCGCGTTGGCGGGCACCACATCGAGGTGGGTCATCAGTGCGAGTGTTGGGGCAGCGCCTGATCCGGGAACCCGAAACACCACGCTCTGACGGCCGGGGTGGGGCTCAAAGACCTGCCCTTCGACTCCGAAAAAGCTCTGAAGCGTAGCCACCGAGCGATGCTCTTGACCACCCTCATCGGTGCCGTCATTTACACATTCATTACGAATCAGGGAGACCAGAAGATCTACGGCCTCGGATTTCACAACGGCCACAACCGGTCGACGAGGTCGTACATCGTGTCAACCATAGGGTGTTGGCGGAGCCCGGTAATTGGGACCCACGCGACCGCGGCCGCATCGTCCCCGGCTACAGCCTCGCCGCGGCCCTCGGCCCAAAAGTCCACGATCATGAAATGCCACTCAGGGGGCCGGCCCGGGCCAATGGAATCTCCCGCCCACGCCACATCTCCCACTTCGACCGTCAAGCCTGTCTCCTCCCGCGTCTCGCGAGCGACCGCCTCTCGTAAGGTCTCCCCCGGCTCCACCCGTCCGCCGGGCAGTGCCCACAAACCAAGACCCGGTGGAGCCGACCTCTCCACTAGAAGCAGCCGGTCGTCATCAACCACAACTGCCCCCACGACGATTTCAACGTGGTCAGTCATCCTGGTGGTTCATGATGATGAACCGGGCCGAGAACCCCCCGGCCTCGAAGAAGTTCTTGGCCAGCCTATGCCCCGGTAACACGTGGGCGTCAAACAATTTGTGACCCGAACTGCGGAACTCACTCATGATGATGTCGCGCATTGCTTCGCCAACTCCCACCTCGCGCGCCGACTCCTCGGTAAATACCAGCTTGATGGTCCCTACCCGCTTACCGTCAGCCTGGGGCAGTAGCGGAAGCGACTCGGCGAGGATGAAGCCGAAGGGGACGTCGTCGGCCAGACCGACGTAGACCAGTACATCGGGATCGGCCACGGCGTCTGCCAATGCCTGGTCCACCGGCTCCGGAAGCCCATCAGCCTCGCGCCACAATCCCCGCAGCCCGGCCATCTCCTCTTCCAGGAGGCGGTAGAGCCTCAACAGAGTTTCAAGGTCATCGGCGGTCGCCGGGCGGGCTGAAATATCGAGGGGCTTCAACGACCGAGCCGTTTCTTGACCCCCCATAGCGTGACGAGCCTCATTGCTTCGAGGGCGATGCGCCAACTCATCTTGGAGTCGCCCCTGAGCCGGTCACGAAACGTTATCGGGATCTCCACCACCGTGGTCCCGGACTCGTGGGCCCGGCGGGCCATCTCGACCTGAAAGACATAGCCTGAGGCCTCGCACGTAGCGGGCTCCAGCGTTTGCAGTGCCTGGGACTGATAAGCCCGGAATCCACTCGTCATGTCCTTGATGGGAGTCCCCAGCATGAAGCGGGCATACCAATTGCCGGCACGAGAGATGAGCCGCCGGGATAGGGCCCACCCCGGCACCGAGCCACCGGGAACATATCGACTGCCGATCGCCAGGCCGGCGCCGGCGTTAACCGCCTCGATCAGGTCGGGAAGGGTGTCCGGATCGTGGCTGAAATCGGCATCCATCTCGCAGATAATCGCAGCCCCATCCACATGAGCTTTGGCAAAACCCTCTGCGTAGGCAGGGCCGAGACCTTCCTTACGAGGTCGGTGAACCACTATTACCCCGGTGTCGGCCTCAGCCAATCCATTAGCGATGTCGCCGGTGCCGTCTGGTGAATTGTCGTCGACGACTACCACGCCGTAACCGTGGCCCCTTACCGCCTTGACAATTAACTCGAGATTCTGTGCCTCGTTGTAGGTAGGTATTACGACCGCTACCTCAGGCGGCACAGTCTTTGCAGATCTTCTTGCTCTTGTTGGCAAGTTGGCTGGTGCGCTTCATCAAGAAGCACGAAGTGCAGACAAACTCGTCCGCCGAAATCTCGTCACCCTCATCCTGGAGAGCAAGTTCCGCCTTGCGGAGCGACTCGACCTCGGCGGCTTCGTCCACCCGCAGCGCCTCTGCGGCTTCGTCCTCGGTGAGCATGTTGAGCTCGGCAGCACCAAGCTCTTCGAGACCGGCTGCCTCTGGCTCCTCTTCGGCACCGTCGTCAAGATCATCCTCATCAGGCAGGACTGCCTCCTCGGGGGGATCGTTCAGCTCAGGATCAAGCTTTTCGGTGTCGGCCTGTTCAGCCTGGGAGATCTCTGGTTCGGCAGTCGCCGTAGCTTTCTTCGTCATTCCCGTCAAACTTCCTGAATCGAGCGGGGAGTATAGACACCGATGGGGAAGCTTTTGTTCCCCATTGGAGAGGTTTTTCGTCCTGAATATTTCATATCTTGAGCGAAAGAGCGCCCGGCAGAATCCGCCCCGACAGGGGTGTTGTGCCGAGAAGCTCGCCGTCCACCTCGACAGGCCAGGCATCGGCAGTGGTGAGACTCCATTCTGCACCTCGAAAGCGGTGAACTTCTTTATGGCTGAGGTGGAGCCCCCGCTTGGCCTTAGCCATGAGAAGTGGGGCGGAGCGCTTAGGGGCACTGATCACTTGAATGTCGGCCTCCCCGCTCGTAAGGATGGCTTTGGGAGCGATGTTCATCCCGCCGCCGAAGAATTGGCCGTTGGCGAAGATGATGGCGATCGCCGGTCCACTAAAACTCCGGTTCCCCACCTGGAGATCGGCAGCAGTTCGCTTGAACCTTGGAAGCGTCAGCCAGAAAGCTGCCTCGTAGCGGCGCCTGCCGAGCCTCGGCATGCGCTCGGCAGCAGGGACCGCCGCCGCCCCGATGCCTGCTTGGGCCACGTTCAGAAAGTATCGAATTCCCCAGTCACCTTCCAGCACCCCCACATCGCAGACATAGGTGGAGTGGCCGGTGAGATGAGACGCCGCGGCCTCGAGGTTTTGCGGTATACCAAAAACCCGCAGGAAGTCACACCCCGTCCCCGCCGGGAGGATCCCCAGCGTCGGCGGCTCGGCCCACTCATGCCGCAGCATGGCGTCGACAACCAGGTTCACGGTGCCGTCCCCACCGACCGCCACGAAATGATCCCTTCCGGAAAC
>JAUXLW010000068.1 GCA_030623545.1 Acidimicrobiia bacterium
CCACCATGGTCACGGCCGGTGTATATCTGGTGGCCCGGACGGCTCCTTTGTTCGAGCTGGCAGAGTTCTCTGCAGGTTTGGTGGCGACCGTCGGGGCAGTGACGGCTCTTTTTGCCGCCACCATTGCCCTGATGCAAAGGGACATCAAGCGGGTGCTCGCCTACTCCACCATCAGCCAACTTGGCTACATGTTCCTCGCAGTGGGAAGCGGTGCCTATGTGGCCGGCATCTTCCACCTCTTCACCCACGCCTTCTTCAAGGCGCTGCTATTCCTCGGCGCCGGCTCGGTCATTCATGCCCTCAACGGCGAACAGGACATGGCCAAGATGGGTGGGCTGCGTCGCCTATTGCCGATTACCCACCTGACGATGGTGGTCGGATGGTTGGCCATCATCGGTGTGCCTCCCCTGGCGGGCTTCTGGTCGAAGGACGAGATCCTGGCGGTGGCGTTCGGGGAGGGCGGCTGGTTCGCGTTCCTGTGGGTGATCGGGATCGTGACTTCCCTGCTGACCGCCGTCTACATGACCCGGTGGATGATGCTGACCTTCTGGGGAGAGCCCCGCTGGTCGGAGGAAATCCACCCTCACGAGTCCCCTCGCGTTATGACGGTGCCGCTGATAGGGCTCGCGGCAGGAAGCCTGGTGGTGGGGCTGCTCAACACACCTTTCCGGCCCGGCCTCGAGCACCTCCTGGAACCGGCGTTCAAAGGAGTTGCCATGGCCCATCTGCCGTCCGGGGCCACGCCGTGGGCCCTGGCGGTGGCTTCGGTGGGAGTTGCGGTGCTTGGCACCTACTACGCGCTGGCTCGCTATCGGGGTGCCCAGACCTGGGACCGATCTCTAATCGCCGATCGCTTCAGCGGGCTGTGGCGCTGGGTGCGCAACGGCTATTACGTGGACGACATAATCGGCACCCTGGTCGTTCTCCCCTCGAAGCTCGGGGCGGCGTGGACCGCTTTTGTGTTTGATACCGACATCATCGACGGTTCGGTTCGCGGAATCGGGGGAGCCGTCAGGCGGGTTGGGGCATGGCTGCGGCCGCTCCAAACCGGCTTCGTCCGCAACTATGCATTGGTCATGTTCGCCGGGACGGTCGGGATGTTGTTCTGGTTCGTGTCGCGGGGAGTGGGCTGATGGATTTCCCGATCCTCTCTTCTCTTGTGTGGCTTCCCGTGGCGAGTGCGGCAATTGTTGTCGGCCTGCCACGGCGGCGCCCGGAGCTGGTGATTCCGGTTGCCTTCGGCTTGAGCCTGATCACGCTGGGGCTGGCGGGGTTTCTGGTAGTTGATTTCACTGCCGGTGATCCCGGGTTCCAATTCGTCGAGCGCACCTCCATCTCGGCTGACCTGGGGATTGATTACCATCTCGGTGTCGACGGGATCAGCTTGTTCATGGTGGCCCTGACCGCGTTCCTGCTTCCGCTGAGCATCCTTGCCTCCACCTCGGTCGAGCACAGGTCCAAGGAGCTAATGGCCTCGCTGTTCCTTCTCGAGGGCGCGCTGATCGGTGTTTTCCTCGCGCTGGATCTGGCGCTTTTCTTCGTTTTCTTCGAAGTCTTGTTGGTGCCGATGTACTTCATCATCGGGCTCTGGGGTGGGGAGCGGAGGTTGGAAGCCGCTTTGAAATTCTTCCTGTACACCGCGCTCGGTTCGGCTTTTCTTCTGGCTGGGATCGTCTTTCTGTCTGCACAGGCCAACGATCAGCTGGGAAATATCACGTTCAACTACCTGGATATGCTGGACGTGGAGCTGTCACGCACAGCTCAATTCTGGCTTTTCGGCGCATTCGGCATTGCCTTCGCGATCAAGGTGCCGTTGTTTCCGTTCCACACGTGGCTCCCTGATGCCCACACCGAGGCACCCACCGCCGGCTCGGTGATCCTCGCCGGGGTGCTCCTGAAGATGGGGACTTATGGCTTTGTGCGATTCAACCTCAACCTCTTCCCGGAGGCTACCGTTGAGCTGGCCGGATTCATGGCGGCCCTGGCTGTGGTCGGGATCCTTTACGGCGCCGCGGTTGCCATAGTCCAGCCCGACCTGAAACGGCTGGTCGCCTATTCGTCTGTCAGTCACCTTGGTTTTGTCGTCTTGGGGATCTTCGCCCTGACCTCACAGGGGCTCGAGGGCGGCGTCTTGCAGATGGTCAATCATGGCCTCACCACCGGCGCCCTGTTCCTGCTCGTCGGCATGATCTACGAGCGTCGCCACACTCGCCGCATCGCCGATTACGGAGGCCTGCAGAAGGTGATGCCGTGGTTTGCCGGTTTCTTTCTCCTGACTGCTTTTGCCTCCATCGGCTTGCCGGGGCTCAATGGATTCGTTGGTGAGTTCCTGATCTTGCTCGGCTCATATAGCCGGCACCCGATCCTGGCTGTGCTTGCTGCCTTCGGGGTGGTGTTGGCCGCTGTCTATTTGCTCTGGGCTTATGAGAGAGTCTTCACCGGCGAGCCGGATCGCGAAGAAAACCAGAATCTTCGGGACATCGGCCTTCGGGAGGTCGGGATACTGGTTCCGATCACGGCCCTGATCATTTTCCTCGGCGTCTACCCCAAACCGGCTCTTGAGCGGATTGAGCCGGCCGTCGAGCGAGTGTTGGAACGCATTGAGCAACGCACCGATTTCGAGTCTCCGCTTCGGTTGGATGACATTGCCGAGGAAATCCGATGACGGACATCTCATACCTGGCGATCGGGCCGGTGATCGCGCTCACCGTTGGCGTCGTGGCCATCTTGCTAATCGCCGTCTCGTATAAGACCGACGAAAGAGTGCTGGGTGGGATCGCGGCCGCCAGCCTTCTGGCAGCCTTCGTCCTCGGAGTTCTGCAGTGGGTAGAAGCCTCGGACAACCCGACGACCCGATTCAACGGCATGGTGGCGTTGGATCCATTTGCCGCCTTCGGGGCGGTCGCGCTTGCTGTGGTGGGGGTGGTTGCTTTGCTAGTGGCTTGGCCGTTGGCGGTAGCCCAGGGCAAACGGATAGCCGAATTCCTGGCGCTGATCCTCCTGGCGCTGGCCGGCCTCATCCTCATGGCTGCCTCTGCCCATTTCATCATGCTGTTCCTCTCACTCGAGGTGGCCTCGATCAGCCTCTATGTTCTGGCGGGGTTCTCTCGCCAGGACGCCGACGGCAACGAGGCCGCCTTGAAGTATTTCCTACTCGGCTCGTTTGCATCTGCAGTGTTCCTCTACGGTGTGGCCCTCAGCTACGCCGCTACCGGAACTCTGTCGATCACCGGGACGGCCGAATTCCTCGAGAGCAACGTCCTCCTCGAGTCGGGGGCCCTCATGGCGGGGATTGGCTTGCTAATCGTCGGCCTCGCATTCAAAGTGTCCGCCGCCCCGTTTCATATGTGGGCTCCCGATGTGTACCAGGGGGCTGCCAGCGGCATCAGCGGTTTCATGACGGCCGGCGCCAAGATCGCCGGCTTTGCCGCGCTGGCTCGCATTGCAGTCACCAGCTTCAACCCCTACATAGACGATTGGGCACCGGCCGTCGCAGTTCTAGCGGCGCTTTCCATCGTCGTCGGGACTCTGCTGGCGTTGGCGCAGTCGGACATCAAGCGGATGCTGGCCTACTCCTCCATCGCCCACGCCGGGTTCATCCTCACCGGCCTGGTGGCCGGCATCGATGGGGTTCCCTTTATCTGGTTCTACTCAGTGACGTATGCCTTCCAGGTCCTCGGAGCATTCGCCGTGGTTTCCGTTGTCGGCGGCCCCGCCGGGACCCGTTCCGCGCTGTCGGACTATGCCGGGCTCGCCCAACGGGCTCCGGTTCTTGCCGGGTCGCTGGCGTTACTGATGCTCTCTTTGGGGGGCATACCCCTAACTGCCGGGTTCACCGGCAAACTTTTTGTTTTTCGGGAGGCGGTCGATGCTGGATACCTATGGCTGGTGTTGGTGGCAGTCATCGCCTCGGTCGCGGGTCTCTTCTTCTACCTGCGCGTGATTGTGTTGATGTACATGCATCCGCAAGCAGAGACAGCCTTGGAGCCGGTGGCCGGTGACAGTATCCGTATTGCCCTTACGTTTGTGGCCGTAGTGACCCTGGCCTTCGGGATAGTCCCCGGGCCACTGATCGATGTCGTCACCAGTGCGCTCCCGATCTAGGAGAGCCTTCGCCGCCCTCTTCGCCGGGAGATTGCTCGGGCTCGGGGTGCTGGTGGTCCTGGTGGTGCCCTTCCCGGTAGGGGCCGTCGCCACGTCCGGCACCGTGCTCATACCGGAAGAGCGGGTGGTGGAAGAGGACCTTTTTGCTGCCGGATCGAGGGTAATCGTGGAGGGGACTATCAAAGGCGATCTCACCGTCACCACTCGGCGGTTGATCATCCGGGGAGTTGTCGAGGGCGACGTGAATGGCTTGGCGTGGAGCGTTGACATCTCCGGTCAGGTGGGGGGCACGGTGCGAACGGTGGCCTGGACGGTGGACGTTTCCGGCTCGGTGGGGGACGACCTCATGGCGTTCGGCCGCAGCGTCGAAGTGGACGGCGACGTGGGCCGCGATCTGCTGGTCGCCGCGGTTTCGGCTCGGAACAGCGGGACCGTGGGGCGGGAGATTCGGGGAGAGCTGTTGTGGAGCCTCTACGTCGATGGGGCGGTGGAGCGAGACATCGACGTCGGGGTTCACCGCCTCACGATTACAGACAGTGCCACTGTCGGCCAAGCTGTGAGCTATCGCCGGGGGGTCCTCGCCCAGAATATCCGCGGGTGGGCCGCCAGGGCCGACATCTCCGACTCGGCAGATGTCGGGCTCGTGGCCGAAGTCAAGCCGACCCCCACCGACATTTCGGTTAGGGCGCTGCGTCTGTTGTTCCAACTGTTGCGCTTCGTTGGTCTGCTGTTCACCGGCATAGTGCTCATCGGAGTCTTTCCGTCCCTCTCGCAGCGAGCGGCCGATCGGGTGTGGCGGAGGCCGGGAAGCACGTTTCTGGTCGGTCTGCTCGTCTTTGTGCTGATCCCGGTGGCATTCGTCGTCACCCTCTTTACTGTTGTTCTCGCTCCGCTCGCATTGCTTGCACTGGGGCTGTGGCTCTTTGGTCTCATCGCCGGCGCGGTGCCGCCCCTGGTGGCTCTCGGCCGCCGCCTGGTCAAATCTCGATTTGAGATGGTGGGGGCCTTCGTGGTGGCGGCCATCGGGTGGAGGGTGCTTCGACTCGTGCCCCTCTTGGGTTTCTTTCTCTATTTCCTGATTGTGATCTGGGGAATGGGTGCATGGGTGATCGCCGTTTGGGAGGGTTCGCGGTTCAGCCGCCGAAAGGACAAGAGCCGCCTGCCGGCCGGTGACGCCGTGGGGCCTCGCATGGAACTACTCGGGCTCGACGTACCCGGGAGTTAGCCAGGAGCTTGGCGAAGAGCCGTTTGACAGCTGGTTCCGGGAGCGAGTCAGCGATATCCACGGATTCGACCTCACTCGGCTGATGCCAGCGCCTGTTCAGCTCCTCGACACGAGCTTCTAGCCACGGTAGACAGTCGCAGATTGATTGGAGTTCCCCGCGCATGGCGAGCGCATCGGGCACCCGCAGATATCTATCGCCACATCTTGAGCGGCATTCGGGAGTTGACTCACCGGTCCTGTAGGGTCGATGCCACGCGACACAGGGAGGTAATTGAGTATGTCAGTCGAAGACAACAAGGCGGTGGCGCACCGCATCTATAGCGAGGCCATCAATGCGGGAAACTTTGATTTGTTCGATGAGCTGGTTGCGGAGGACGCCGTTGAGCACGAGGTATTCCCCGGCCTCCCAACCACAGGGCCCGACGCACCCAAGGCTTTCTTCACTATGTTCAGCGCGGCGTTTCCGGATGTGCACATGACCGTGCATGAAATGATCGGCGAAGGGGACAAGGTTGTGGCACGGGTGACGGTCTCGGGTACCCACAAGGGCGAGTTCATGGGCATTCCGCCAACCGCCAAGAGCTTCGAGGCCCAGGTAATCGACATCCTCGAGGTTCACGACGGCAAGGTCACTGCCCACTGGGGAGTGATGGATCAAGCGGCAATGATGGAGCAGCTCGGGCTCGCACCCGAGATGTAATCGATTCCGAGACCCGAGACTGAATACGGGCCGCCCTTCGGGGCGGCCCTAACCGTTGATCCACAACACTGCACGGAACGGCGTCCCTGATTGGGTGGAGCTTGCCAACAGTAGGTTCGCTTCAGGTGCTCCGAAGCGGGGGGACGGCAAGCCGAGGGGCAAGGCTCTGGCAACAACGTCCCGGTCGTCACCCCTTGGCACCGATCAACAGCGGCACCTGGCGTTCAGCATCGGTCAGGCCGCCGTGATGTCCCACCAGCCGTTTGTCGCTATGACTATGCAGGATCAAGGCGTCGTCATCGGCCACAAGGACCCCGTCGGGGGCCCGGCCGGCGAAGCTCGGATGTCGGGGTCCCGGTCCCCACCAATCCTCCAGCCCGGCTGCCGGGATCCAGGTGGCAGGCAAGCCGGTAGTGGGGATTGGTTCCCCTTTGACGAACATCACTCTCGAATCGCCATACAGCGTGTGATCTACTTCGATCTCCTTAGGGAGCCGGATCTGCCTCTCGAAAAGGAAGTCGACATGTCCGTGGTCGGCGGTACCAAGCAGGGTCGCAGTGGCTGGAATTCGGCGCTGTAACTCTTCCCAGATTGCGTTGGCGGTTGCCAGGGCCCG
>JAUXLW010000066.1 GCA_030623545.1 Acidimicrobiia bacterium
CTCCTCCTCGATGCACGAGTAAGGTGCGCCTTCGTCGTCGGTCCTTGCCAGATGACGCCGAGTGCTCGGCATTACGGACACCGTATTTACGAAACACAGCACTCGTGCACCGCCGCACAAATTCTGTGCAGTTATTTGCTGTTGTGTCAGGAAGTTTTCGCGGGCTAGTGTGGCAAAAGGCGTTGGAGTGAGGACCATAGGGTGGAGTTATTAGTAGTGCTGGTAGTGCTTGGAGGCCTCTGGTCTGCGCTACTTCTGCCCTCTTTCCTTCACTCTCGCGACGACGCCCCGATGGCGTCGACCAGGTCCTTCGATCGGCGACTCGCCAGGCTGGCCTCTCTGGGTCCGGAGTCAATCGACCCCGTTGCGCTGGCCCGGGGCCGGCTCCAGGCCAGGCGGCGGCGGGTAATGGTCGGTTTGATCGCGGCGGCGTTGGTAACACTCATTGCCGCCATTGCGACGGCCTCGATACCGCTTCTGTTGTTTAGCCTTGCCTTCGACGGCATGTTCGTTCTCTACATGGTGGCTCTTCACGAGGTCAACAAGCCGGCTCTACAGCAGCTTCCGCAACAGGAGTTTGCTTACGGCGACCTGAGGTTGGTGGGCGAGGACGATCTCCCCGAGGCCGCCAACCGGTAAGGCGCCGGCCCAGGCGTTCCTGCGCCCATGAGTGAGCCAGCCCAGACAGCCGAGCCACTGCCACGCCAATCAAAGGGGGCCCTGTTGGGGAAGGCTCGTTCTGCGATTTCTGATTGGGGCCCTTCCGTGACTCTTGCCTTGCTGGTGATGGGCCTGGTGGGCCTCGGGGCACGAAAGCTGCCGGGAAGCGGGTCGACTCGGGAAGCGGTGGCGATCAACTTCGACCTGCAACAGGCATTAACCAACTTCTTTCTGACCGTTGGCGGTATTACTGCATTCATTGTGCTGATAGCGATCTTCTGGCCCGGACAGGAGCCGCTGGATCTCCCCAAGCGGTCGCTCCTGAAGTACCTGGTTGGCCCCCTGTTAATCGTCGGGATTGTGGCGCTGCTGGTGTTCTTGGGAATTCCAGAGCGGGAACCTGCCCTGCAGACCCCTACGGCTGACAACGTGGTGGAGGTACCCCCACGTCGATCTCCTTCCGGAGGGGGATCGACCTGGGGGTTCTTGGCGTTGATCGGGGCAATGGGTCTGGCCCTGTTCGTCATCGCTCGTCGGCGCCCTGGCGATCCTGAGTCGCCGGGTGCGCCAGAAACAGAGACGGAGCTCGAGTTCGATGTGGGGGCATTCATAGACGTCCCCGACGATTTCCTGCGAGGAGACGACCCCAGGGCCCGGGTAATCCGTGCCTAGTCGGAGATGATCGGATGGTTCGCCCGCAGGCAGCTTCCGCGCCTGGCTGCTGAAACTCCTCGCGAGTTCCTTGATCGGGCCCTGCGCACCGTACCCGCCGCCGCCGTTCCCGCTCTGCGGCTAACTCATTTGTTCGAGGTTGCCCGGTTTAGCCAGCACCCGTTGCGGTCGGAGGATGCCGAAGAGGCTCAGGCTGCGGCGGCCGAAGTGCAGCGCCGGATGGCGGTGCAATGAACAAGCTACTCATCGGTTCTGGCATTTCTTTTGTCGTGCTTGCCGTGGTGCTCTTCGCGCTTCCACGCGCCGGTGCGGCCCTGGTGCTCGAGATCTTTCTCTTCGTCGTGGCGGTTCTCGCTCTGCGCTCGCTGATGCCGGCCCTGGGAGAAGGGCCCGGGCGCAAACGACGGCGCTGGTGGCGCCGCCGTCAGGAGCAGGCGACTCTGCCGAGCTGGCTCCTGCGCCACCAGGGCCTGGTTGTTGGAGCCACCCGGGACACCGTCTCAGCCGATGGGCGACTGCTCAAAGAGTTGAGGGGGCTGGCGGCGGAACGTCTGGCGTCTAAGCACCAGATCAACATGTCTCAGGATCCCGGCGCCTCGCGACACTTGCTGGGGGAGGCAGGGTGGGAGATTCTGCGGCCGGATTGGGCGACGGGTAGGGGTGCGTGGGATCCGGGGGCCACACTCGAGCAGATCGGCGCCGCGGTGTCGGCGATCGAACGGCTTTAGGCTCGCGGAATGGAATCGATAGCAGCGGGCACGGTGGCTACCCAGGCCGCCGGCATCCTCGACGAGCTGGAGAAGGTCATCGTCGGCAAGAGGGATGTGCTCGAGATGCTATTGCTCGCGCTGCTGGCCGATGGCCATGTCTTGATTGAGGACGTGCCCGGATTGGGCAAGACTCTCATGGCTCGGGCGATGGCCCAGGTAACAGACCTGAATTTTGCCAGGATCCAGTTCACGGCAGATCTAATGCCTATGGACATCACGGGCTCGCCGGTGATTGACCCGGGCGGGGAACTGGTGTTTCGGCCGGGGCCGATTTTTGCCAACCTCCTGCTGGCAGATGAGATCAACCGGGCTCCGGCCAAGACGCAGGCGGCGCTATTGGAGGCGATGGAGGAGCGTCAGGTCACGAACGACGGTCAGACCCGGGCCCTGCCCAGGCCTTTTCTCGTAATCGCCACCCAGAACCCGATCGAGTTCGAAGGGACCTATCCGTTGCCGGAGGCGCAGCTCGACCGGTTTCTGGCCAGAATTCGAGTTGGATATCCCGAAGGGGATGATGAATGGGAGGTTCTGGCACGGCGCCTGGAACGCCGATCGGATGAAGTTTCCCTGGACGTCGTCGTGAGCATCGATCGGCTGCGCCACATGCAGGCCGCGGCCGAGGACATCCATGTCTCTCCGATAGTTGGTCATTACATCGTCGAGATCGCCAGGGCTTCGCGCCAGCACGGCAGTGTCTACGTGGGGGCGAGCCCCCGTGGCTCATTGGCGATGATGAAACTGGCCAGGGCTTACGCCATGTTGCAGGCGCGCGACTTCGTAATTCCCGATGATGTCAAGCATGTAGCGGTTCCGGCCCTGGGCCACCGGCTGGTGTTACGCCCTGAGCTCTGGGTTCAGGAGATAAAGCCGGATGACATCGTTCGCGAATGCCTGGAGGCGGTCCCGGCTCCCGCCGCGCCCACAGCGGCGAGCCCCCGGTAGTGACTCGGCAAGTTACAGCTCGTTTCGGGATGTACGGGCTCTTGGCTGTTGTGGGCCTCCTCGGAGGACTGGCCCTCGGCCGGCCGGAAATGGTGGCCGTCGGAGCGCCGGCGGTTCTCATCCTCGGGATCGGGCTGCTGAGTGCCGATCTTCCCCCGCCCCGGGTTTCGATCTCATCTGATCGTGAGCGGGCTATCGAAGGCGAGCTCATCGACCTCGAGATACTGTTGAGCGCCGACCGGCCCGTCCCGCGTCTCTTTGTGTCGGTTCACCTCCCGCACGGCCTCGTAGCTCAACACATCGATCCCGGGCAAAGGACAGAAGGTGACCCCAGCATCGACCTGGCCGCACCCCTCACCGGCACCGAAAGGCTGATCCGGCTTCCCGTTAGCTGCGACCGGTGGGGGACATATCGGACTGTCGTCGTGAAGCTGTTCGCAACGGACTTTTTCGGCCTTTATCGGTACGAGCTGGTCACTTCCCATGTCATAGGTCTGAAGGTGTTTCCGGTTGAAAAGCTGCTCGCTCAGTTGCTGGAGCCGGTGGAAACTCAGCTTGGCCTGGGGGAGCTCCTTTCTCGCCGTCGAGGTGGCGGGCTCGAGTTTGCCGAACTGCGGTCGTTCACACCGGGGGATGACCGCCGTCTCATCAACTGGCGAGCGAGTGCCCGGCGCCGGGGATTGTGGGTCAACGAACACCATCCCGATCGCAACAGTGACGTTGTGCTCCTCATCGACAGCTCCCGGTCGAGCCGGGGGACCGATGAGGAGATTCTCGATCTGGTGGTGGGTGCGGCTGCGTCGCTGGCGTCGGGGCACCTGGGGCGACGTGATCGGGTGGGGCTGATCATGCTTGGCGGGCGCCTGGTCTGGATGCGTCCCAGAATGGCTTCTGCGCAGCGCTATCAGATCCTCGACGCATTAACGGAAAGTCGCATGTTTCGGAGTCCGGAAGCGACCTTTGTTGCCAGGGTGCCATACCGTGCTCTGCCGGCCCAGGCGCTGATTGTCGGGGTTAGCCCCCTGCTCGACCCTGCCGCCGTGGCGGCTTTCGGAGAGCTGCGTGGCCGCGGGTTTGACATGGCCCTGATCGAGATTGCCTCTGAGGAGTTGACACCGCCGCCGGGCAACGAAGCCGGCCGGCTTGCCAGGCGGATCTGGCTCCTGGAGCGAGACAGGATTCGTCGGCGGTTCACCGGCAGTGGAGTGGCAATGGCGCGATGGAATCCTCAGGACCCGTTCGACTACGCGTTGGGGGAGGTGGCATCGCTGCGTCGAAGCATGATGCGTTCCGGAAGGTAAGCCAGGCGGTGGTGAGCTTGTTTCTCGCCGTCGCCCTGATTGTCTATCCGGCTCTGGCACCCTCGTCGCTGCGAGGGCTGTTCGTGTTTGTCGGGATCGTTGGCGTCGGAGCCCTGGTGGTGGCGGTCGTGGCAGCCGCTCCCGGCCTGGTCGGCCTCGGGCTGCTGATCCTGTTCCTGGAGTATGGGGTTTCGCTGATTACCGCCGAAAAGCTCGACTGGGGGGCTCCGGTTTATGGAGCAGCCTTGCTGCTTCTGGGAGAGGTCGTGTACTCGCTGGCCGCCAGACACCGCGTTGAGTCGACAGCCGCCGAAGGCCTGCGGACGATCGTCGTTGTTGTGCTGGCCGTCGGGTCCGGATTTCTGGTTCTGGGCGTCGCGGCTATACCGCTGCCGCACGGAGGGCTCGTGCAGGCACTCGGTGCCGGCGGAGCCGCGGCACTGGTTCTCGGCCTGGCGAGCCTGGCCCGTGCCCGGACCTGAGGGGAGGAGCCCTTCCTTCTAGTTAGGCGATGGCCCCCGAAGTAGTCCCGCTCGGCCCTTATCCGCTCGGAGCGATGTTCTGGTTGAGCCGGAACATGTTGTGAGGGTCGTACTCGTCCTTTATCGCAACCAGCCGTTCGTGGTTGGCGCCGTAGGCCGCTTCCACCCTCCCGGACTCTTCGGCCGTCATGAAGTTCACGTAGGCGCCACCGATGGCCGCCGGCAAGGTCGCATCGAAGAATTCGCGAGCCCATGCGACAGATCGATCATCATCGGCCGCTTCCTCCCATCGGGTGTGGACGTTGAGAACGAACGCGGCGTCGCGACCGACATATGCGGTGGCATCGCTTGCGGTCCGGCTGGTCGCACCACCCATCTGGGCAATGAAGATCTCGGAGAAATCGGAAGGAAGGTCCCCCGCATAGCGCAGGAGGGTGCCGATAGTCTCGTCCGACAGCTCACCGAAGTTGTGGGACTTCCAGTAGTTCCTGGCGCCGGGGGTAAGCAGCGGATCGAATGCCTGCTGCCAACCGGCATACGGGTTCGGCCCGATGTGTTCGCCAACCGGATTGCCAAAGGCCCGCAGGGATGCGATTGCCTCTTCACCTTCGGCTATGTCTCCGTTGTACAGAAGTGCGAATATCACCACGTTGGTGCCGTGCACCGCCTCGTCGAGAAACGGCAGCGGGGGCGCCTTTCGCATCACTACCCATGTCGTTAGCTCATCCGGAGCCTGGGCCGCGAACTCGCGATAGAACTCCAGCGCAGCGAGCCCATCTCCTGCATCGTGGACGATGAGCCCGGCCAGCAACTCCGGCCCTACGTCATGGAGCTGGTATTCAAACGACGTGACGATCCCGAAGTTGCCACCACCGCCGCGGATCCCCCAGAACAAGTTGGGGTGGTTCGCCTCGCTCGTTGTCACCAGCTCGCCTTCCGCGGTCACGACGTCGGCGGACAGAAGATTGTCGATCGTCAATCCGTAGCTGCGGCTGAGCCAGCCAAACCCGCCCCCGAGGGTGAGACCGGCTATTCCCGTCGTGGAGTTGATACCGGTCGGCGTCGCGAGGCCGAATGCCTGGGTCGCAGCGTCGACGTCGCCCAGGGTTGCCCCTGGCTCAACCCGCGCGGTCTTGGCTTCTTCGTTGACATCGACGGCAGTCATCAGCGACAGATCGATGAGAAAACCGCCGTCTGTGAGCGAGTTGCCCGCAATGTTGTGCCCGGCGCCGCGGACGGACACCAGGAGGTCGTTGGCTCGGGCGAAGTTGACGGAATGAACGACATCGTCCGCGTTTTGGCATCGAGCGATCAACGCCGGCCGGCTGTCGATCATCGCGTTCCAGATCTCCCGCACTTCTTCGTATGCGGAGTCCCCGGGCGCCAGCGTCTCTCCCCCGAATCCGGATCGGTATTCATCGAGCGCAGCCTGCTCGATATTGGTCTCGCCGCCCTCTCGAGTCTTGATCGCAACCATGATCGAACCTCTTTCTTTCGTATCTAGAGCCCTATCCGTTGCATAAGTTAGCGAACTCGTTTGACACGTGATCCCGCGCCCGGCCAACGGAGATCGGCACCCCCACTACACCGGCTGATACTTCCAGCGGTCTGAGTCTCGAGGTTCGGCTCAGCGGAGACAAGTCCGAGGGCCGGTCGTCGCGGACGTTGCCCGACGCGACCACTGTGGGCTACTTGGCAAGATGGTGCCTGGTGGACGCCGCTGCTTCCCCTGCTCGATGAGCGCTTGCCCTCTGTGTCCCGGCGGATTAAGATCCCGGTCCACATGTATTGGCTCTTCGCCCACACGCATCACCATCACCACCCAAAATGGGTCGGTCGATAGTGGGCGTCTAGCAAGAGACAAGAGCACACCCCTACGCCGAC
>JAUXLW010000034.1 GCA_030623545.1 Acidimicrobiia bacterium
GAAACGAGCCCGTATTCACTCACCTCGCGCAAACCCTCGGTCGCGGTGCCTAATTGGTCGTCGGCTGCTTCGCCCGGAACGTAAACCCGTAGGTAGGCCGCCTTGATCATCACAGCATCGTACATCGGCAACCGGGGCAGGCCTCTCAACCGCGGCTGCCGGAAACCGACATTGCAAGTAGAGTCTGTATAAGTCACATGGGCGTATTCGAAGCCATAGGGAATGACAGTCACGAGAGGGTGGTTGTCGGTAACGACCCCTCAACTGGCCTCAAGGCAATTATCGCCATCTACTCGACCCAACTTGGTCCCGCCTTAGGCGGGACCCGACTTTTTCCATACCAAAATGACGAGGCGGCGCTGGTCGACGCCCTACGGCTGGCCCGGGCGATGGCTCTCAAAGCGTCGGCCGCCGGCCTCTCGCTGGGTGGGGGGAAGGCCGTGATCATTGGAGATCGGACTCTGGTTACCGATGACTTCTGGCGGTCTTACGGCCGCCTCATTGATTCTCTGGGGGGCGCGTACATCACTGCCGAGGACGTCGGGACCACCACAGGCGACATGCGAGTCATCGCCCAGGAAACCAGGTGGGTAACGGGCCGTGCCGTGAAGGATGACGGCGGCGGCGACCCCTCCCCGGTGACCGCCCGGGGCGTCATGCGGGCGATGATGGCCACATCTCGCTACCTGTGGGATCGCGACTCATTGCACGGGTGTCGGGTGGCAGTGCAAGGCGTCGGAAAAGTCGGCTCGAGCCTGGTGCGCCACCTGGTCGATGAGGGAGCCGACGTGGTCATCGCCGACGTTCGACAGGACTCGGCCGACGCCCTGGTGGAGGAGCTCGGCGTAAAGAGCGTGCCCACCGACGAGATCCTCTCTCAGGACTGCGACATACTCTCTCCATGCTCGCTCGGCGGCGCACTAAATCCTGAGACCATTCCCGGCCTCCGCTGTCACGCAATAGTCGGATCTGCCAACAACCAGCTCGCCACCGACACCGACGCCGCCGCCCTCGCCGCACGCGACATTCTCTACGTTCCCGACTTCATCGCTAACGCCGCCGGCCTCATTCACGTCGCCTCCGAAGTCGACGGCTCCGATGCCGGAGCGCGAGTCGAGGGCCTGTATGACTCCGTACTCACCGTCCTCGAGAAGGCTTCGAAGGAAGGCGTTACCCCCCATGAGGCTGCGGTGCGCTTGGCCGAGGATCGCATCCGCCGGGAAGGAAGCGGAACCACCTTTCGTCACGGAGGCGGCGAGTAATGACTATCGACATGGGGCTCAATCACCAGGACTTCGGGCTAACCGACGAGAAGCTACTCGCCATCTACGAAACGATGCTGCTGGCTCGCAAGCTTGACGACCGCATGTGGAAGCTCAACCGCCAGGGTCAAGTGCCTTTCGTGGTTTCGTCATCCGGCCATGAGGCCGCCCAGGTGGGTGTTGCTTTCGCGGTGGACCCGGAGGTGGACTGGATCCTCCCCTACTACCGGGACGTTGGCATGGCGCTGGCGCTTGGCGTGACGCCGGAGGACATCTTGCTGGGTGCTTTCAGTCGAGCTGCCGATCCCACCAGCGGGGGTCGTCAGATGCCAAACCACTGGTCCTTTCCACGGCGCCACGTCTTCACCGCTTCGTCGACCGTCGCCACCCAATACCCGCATGCCGCAGGAATCGCCTACGCCCTGCGGCAACAGGACAATCCGGGGGTGGTGGTTGTTTCGGGCGGCGAGGGATCAACCTCCGAAGGAGACTGGCACGAGGCGATGAACTTCGTCTCGATCCACCGTCTCCCGGTCGTATTCGTCATCGAGAACAATCACTACGCCATCTCGGTCAAGGAGGACGAAGAGGTCGCGGGGAGCATCGTCGAACGGGCTCGCGGCTATGGCATGGAGGCCAGCTCAATCGACGGCAACGATGCGCTGGTGGTTTACTCGACAACTACCGAAGCTGTCGAGAGAGCGAGGGCTGGTGAAGGACCAACGCTCATCGAGGCTCAGACCTACCGCTACTACGGGCACACTTCCGACGATCGCGATTCTGACTACCGTACGGCGGAGGAAGTCGAACGGTGGCGCAAGAAGGACCCGCTGCTCCGTCTCCATCAATACCTCATAGAAGCCCGCCTTCTTCCTGATGAGACCGAGCGGCAGATGGAGGACGCGACCGAGGAACTTGTGGCCGGCGCGGTTAAATCCGCCCTCGCCGCCCCCGAGCCAGACGACCCCTACAGCCACGTGTATGCCCGGCCCATCGAGCCGTCAGAACCGGTCCTCGAATCGGAGCTTCCCATCGAGGGCGAAACTGTCAACCTCATAACAGCCATCAACAAGACGCTCTTCGAAATCATGGCTGCCAAGGATGAGGTGGTGATCTTCGGGCAAGACGTGGCCGATCCCAAGGGTGGCGTGTTCAAGGCCACACGCGGCCTCGGCGAAAAGTTTGGGAAGGACCGGAGCTTCAACGCCCCACTCGCTGAAGCGCTCATCGTTGGAATTGGGGTGGGGATGGCCGCTGCCGGGGCCCGACCAATAGCCGAAATCCAGTTCGCCGATTTCATCCACCCGGCCTTTGATCAGATTGTGTCCGAGGTGGCCCGCATTCATTACCGCTCAGATGGCCGCTGGAGTTGTCCGCTGGTGATCAGAGCGCCCTTCGGGGGTGGCATCCATGGTGGCCTGTACCACTCACAGTCCATTGAGGCGTTCTATGCCCATGTCCCCGGCCTCAAAGTGGTGGTCCCGTCAACTCCGGCCGACGCCAAGGGCCTCCTGTGGGAAGCCGTCGAGGACCCGGATCCGGTGATGGTCCTCGAACCCAAAAAACTGTATCGGCTGGTGAGTGGCCCCTATCCGCAAGGAGAACATCGCGTGCCGCTTGGTAAAGCTGCGCTACGAAGATTGGGGACCGACTTGACCATCATCGCTTACGGAGCCATGGCCCACTTCTCGCAGGAGGCGGCCGAGCAGCTGTCCGCGCAAGGAGTGGACGCTGAAGTCATCGACCTGCGCAGCATTCGACCTCTCGACTGGCCGACTATTGAGGCCTCAGTGCACAAGACCGGCAAAGTGCTCATTGTGCATGAAGACAATGAGTTCGGCGGTTTTGGGGCGGAGATCGCCGCCCAGATCGCAGAGAAGGCGTTCGAATGGCTCGACGGTCCGGTGCAGCGCTACGCCGCCCCCGAGGTGCCGGCCTTCCCATTTTCGGAGAAGCTGGAGGAGATGGTGATGCCCAACACCGAAGGAATCGTTCAACGTGCTCTCGAGCTGAGCCGTTATTAGGCGTAGCTAGCTTCAGATGGTTCATGAACCGACGATTTGCCATACTCCTGGTCCTGGGCGTTGTTGCCGCGGCATGCGGCGGCAACACCAACTCTGATGGCCCCAGCGGTGTCGACCGCGTTCCTACCACCACCACGGCGCCGGCACCTCCAGTCGAACTCGGGAATCCCAACGTCGGCTCACCCTCGATCGTCGAGCCCTGTGAGCCCCCGGAGGATCTGGAGGCATTCTGCGGGCCCTTCACCCACGTGCAGGGCTCACTACGTGTGGTGTGGGACCGCTGGTTCTGGGGACAAGGCATGTTCTCCCGGGGCACCGTCGAGGTGTTCGACGGCGACGAACTTGTCGTCTCCGGCCCATTTTTCGGCGGGGATACGGTGATGTTGCAACAAGCCAACGGGGATTTCACATTTGTCGACGCAGCCGGGGACGTGATCACAGTGGTCACGCAACAGGAGCTGGCGCCCGTAATCCTGGCTGCACTCGAGGGAGCGGGGATCGGCGGAGCCGAATCCTAGTGTCCTGAATCGTAGGTCCGTGCTGACTGTGCATGATTTGCGACTCGGGACACTTGCCGGCCAGAAACAGAATCCGGTCGGCCCTATCGGGAACCCTTTGCGGACTTGTGGCGTCTACATTGAGAGCAAGGAGTTGTACGAACACGGGGAGGCCAAAACGCGTGAGCGACTCCATCATCTACGAAGCCCAACCCATACCACCTGAAGACCCCGGAGATCGTTCCCAAAAGAAGCGCACCGCAATTCTGGGCGCGATCGGCCTGGTGGTGTTGCTTCTGGTGGGCATCGCATTCGGCGCCGCCATCTTCCGGGGCACCGGTGAAGATCCCCTGGCCGACACTGAGAATACCCGGGTGACGCGTCCGCCCACTCGCGACGACGTAACAACCACGACCGTGCCCTTCACCCAGAACCGCTCATTCGGCTCGGAAGACTCGACAGGTGGGTATGCGATCGCGCCCCGACCACCCCGCGGCGAGCCCACCCCACCACTGCCCCGGATCACCTTCGACTGGGAGCGGATCGTGCTCGACTTGAGCGACGGCGACGCGTCTCGCTCGACTTATGTCCAGCAAGTGGCCGCCGTCGGCGACGGCTTTGTCGCCCTGGGCATGAGCTACAACGAACAGGACGGCACCGGCCAGGCCGTCACCTGGGTGTCAGAGGATGGATCCGACTGGACCCGTCAGGATCTGGTCGGAGATTTCACCAACGCCAACGTCTGGCAGTTTTCCTTCAACGAGCACGGCGGAATTGCCATCGGAGATTCCTGGGAGAGCCCAAACGGCGGAGACGATTTCTATGAATTCCGTCAGGGCGCCTCGGTGGTGTGGACCACCGTCGACAGCTCCACCTGGCAGCGCAGCGAGTTCCCCAGAGAAACCGGCTCCAATCAGACCCTCTACCTGCACACCGGCGTCGCCGGGCCCAATGGTTTCGTTGTTTTCGGAACAGCCGAGCAAGCGCCGGATTTCCCACCAATCATCATCGAGAAGGATGGCTTGCGCCTCGAACTGAGCAACCAGAACTTCGGTTATCGAGTGCTCGACGCCTCCGGAAATGTGCTGGCATCTGGCAGCCAGGACGAGATCTACCGATACAACGAAGAGAATGAGGGCCAGGGCATCTACGACCCTGTCACCAACGAGCTGATCGTCTCAGTCCCCTACGACGTCTGGGAGCAGGCGTTCGCCGACGCTTATGAGCGGACGGGAAGCGGGCCCTTTGGCCAATTCATTTACACGCCGGTAGACGTCGTCATCGAGCACGGCGGGTATCGGATAACCGTCAACGAGGAGACGACTTACTCCGTGGAGATCATCGCCACAGGCGAGATCATCGTGAGCGGCAACGCCGAAAGCCTCTGGCAGGGACCGCCCCCGGTGATAACCGACGCCGGGGGCAACGTCCTGATGTCGTTCACCTGGGATGAGTTCTATCTGGCTCAGGAGACTTCCCGGCCGGGCGGGGAGGAGCCTTACGCCGACTACTCAACGGACAGCATCGTTTATTTCTCGCCGGATGGCGTCGACTGGGAGTCGCGCACGCTGGAAGCAGGGGCCACGCAATCGAACTTCGAGTCGGTGGGCGTGACCGAACGCGGGTTTATCGCGATCCACTACAGCTACGACGAAGGTGGTGAGAATCGCCAGGTACGGGAGAGCTCCAACGGACTGGACTGGACCGTGGTGGCCGAGCTCCCCCAGGATCAGTATCTGTGGAACATGACCCAGGGCGCCGGCAGCACGCTGATCGCCTTCGGTGACACCGACAATGGGCAGGCAGTCTGGGCGTCGGAGGACGGCGTGAACTGGTATGAGGCCCTGGGTGCCCAGGTGCCCGAAGACGAAAACGCCTACGAATGGTTCAACTGGCTCGCCAGCGGCGAACTGGGAACAGTCGTAGTCGGAAGTCGCGAAACCAACACCAATCAGGCTCAGGAGCCCGGCCCGCTCACCATCACCCAGGACGAATACACACTCACCTTCGATGATTATGTCTGGCCGCCGCGAGTAACGGTGGTCGACAACACCACCGGTGACACCGTCATCGACGTACTTCTCAATGAGGGAGAGGAAACGGCGCTTCCCGCCGGGTTCTACTACGAGGACGGGGTGACGATCATCGAGAACAACGACATCGTTCTCCTTACGATCACCGATGAGGAATTCGATGCTGCTCAGCGGGCCCGCTGGGGCGGGTACGAGTACGGGGAGCAGTATGAGCCACCTACGCCCACTATGTACTTCTCCACCGACCTGGATGAGTGGTTCGAGGTTTCGCTAGAAGGCGTCGTCGATGGCTACATCAACACTGCCGCCATCGGCAGTAATGCTGTCGTGCTGACCACCGAGGTGTTTGCGGAGTACGAGATCCTCGAGGAGTACGCCCTTGGAGCGAGCCCAAGAGTCGCCCCCGACGGGTTCGGGCCGCAGAACTCGGAGCTCGTGATCTACGTAGGTCGGCCACAGTAAGAACCCCGGGACTATTCCTCAATTTGAGGCGTCGGGCGGCGCCGGTCGGCCCGCTACGCTCAACCAGCCACGCCTCAGGGAGAAACCATGCTGCAAATTGTGCCGAAGGAAGAGTTGATGGAGATGGTGGGATCCGAGTTCGGTCCCTCGGAATGGCTCGAGGTGGACCAGGACCGGATCAACCAGTTCGCAGATGCCACTCTCGACCACCAATTCATCCATGTAGACGAAGACCTTGCCAAGCAAACCCCGTTTGGCGGCACCATCGCCCACGGCTACCTGAGCCTGTCTCTCCTTCCCCACCTGGTAACCGACCTGACCGTGTTGCCCGAGAACACGATCATGGTTGTCAACTACGGAATAGATCGGCTCCGCTTTCTGGCCCCGGTGAAGTCGGGCAGCGAGGTCCGCGCCCGGGTCAAGCTGCTCGACGTCACCGAAAAAGGGCCGGGACGGTTGCTGATCAAGACTGAGGTCACTTTGGAGATAAACGGCGACAACAAACCGGCTCTTGTCGCCGAGACTCTCACAATGGCCGTTACCGCCGGTTGATGCGAGCCCTGCTCTGCACAGAGTTGGGCCGGGCGGACAAGCTCCAGCTGGGGACCGCTCCCGACCCCGAGCCGGGGCCAGGCGAGGTGGTGATCGAGGTTGCGGTGGCTGCGCTCAATTTTCCAGACACCCTGATCATCGAGGGAAAGTATCAGTTCCGGCCCGAACCACCCTTTTCACCCGGTGGGGAAGCCGCCGGGGTAATCGCGGCTGTGGGCGAAGGAGTCGAACTGGCGGTAGGGGCCCGGGTGGTGGCAGTCCACACCTATGGAGCTTTCGCTGAGAAATGGCTGGTCCCGGCAACCGGCGTGCTTCCGATGCCCCCGGGCTTCTCGTCCGAGCAGGCGGCAGGCTTCACCCTCACATACGGCACGTCTTACTACGCCCTCAAGCAACGAGCCCACCTGCAGGAGGGAGAGACCCTCCTGGTGCTCGGAGCAGCCGGAGGTGTGGGAAGTGCCGCCGTGGAGCTGGGGAGCGTCATGGGCGCCATCGTCGTCGCCGCGGCCGGCACTGCCGACAAGCTTGCAGTTGCTTCCGATCTGGGCGCCGCTCACACAATCAACTACGCCGACGAGGATCTCAAAAGCGCGGTGAAGAAGCTCACCGATGGGCGAGGAGCCGACGTGGTCTACGACCCGGTGGGAGGCGAGATCTCGGAAGCGGCGTTTCGGGCCACAGCCTGGGACGGCCGCTACCTGGTGGTCGGATTCGCCTCGGGAGACATCCCGTCCCTTCCTCTCAACTTGCCCCTCCTGAAGGGAGCCTCGCTGGTCGGGGTCTTTTGGGGAAGCTGGATCGGACGGGAACCAGCGGCGGCTGCCGAGAACATTGGCGAGCTGTACGAGCTGGCATCAAGCGGAAAGATCAGCCCCCGGATCAGCTCGATGCACGAGTTGGAAGATTATGAGGAGGCCTTTTCCCAGCTGACAGAACGGCGCGCCAAAGGCAAGGTCCTGCTGCGGGTGGCAGCTACTAACTGAGCAGCACCTAGTGGGCACTACGACGGCAGCTCGTCTCCAATACCCATCGAGGAACGCAGCTTGCGCATCCCCCCAAGCCAGCGTTCGTAATCACCGGCCTTGTTTTGGAAGTAATCCTCCACTTCGGGATGGGGCAGGATCAAGAACTTCTCGGCCGCAATCCCGGCGAGAACGACTTCGGCAACCTCCTCCGGCTCGATGAGAACGCTCTGAACCCAGGCGGCAGACCCGGGGGTGACGGAAGCCGCCTCGGCCATGGGAGTGTTGACAAACTGCGGGCACAGGCAAGACACCCTGATTCCATCCTCGGCGTGGGTGATGGCCAGCCACTCGGCCAGGGCGACCGATGCGTGCTTGGTAACGGAGTATGGGGCGGCGTCGAGTTGTGTGAGCAAGCCGGCGGCAGAGGCCGTCAGCAGCAGGTAACCCTCGCCGCGGGCGATCATCTGCGGTAGCACTGCCCGGGCGGCATAGACCTGGGACATCACGTTGACCTCCCAGATGCGTTGCCACGCTTCGTCGCCAGCCTCGACACCGCCACCGACCGCGATGCCAGCGTTGGCACAAAAGAGGTCGATGGGGCCGTGTTCGGCGGTGATCTCCTCCACCATTGCCGCCACCGCGTTCCCGTCGGCGACATCGAACCCGAACGCAAGGCCGCCCATGCCCTCAGCTACTCCCCGGGCCGATTCGCCATCGATGTCCGCTACCGCCACCAGTCGCGCGCCCGCCCTATGGAAGCGCCGGGCCAACGCCGCCCCGATCCCGCTTCCCGCCCCGGTAACCACCACAACCCGATCTCTCAGCTCCATCGAATCACAATAACGACGCCTGGTACCGTCTCCGTAATGAAGTCCCCGCTCACACCTCCCCACCGGCTGCTGCTCGGCCCCGGGCCCTCGCCGGTCGAGCCCAGCGTCCTCCGGGCGATGACCAAGCCCGTGCTCGGCCACCTCGATCCGGAATTCATTCGAATCATGGACCAGACGGCCGAGCGCCTCCGCCAGGTGTTTCGCACTCGCAATCGCCTCACCTTTCCGATCCCGGGCACCGGTAGCGCCGGGATGGAGGCGGCAGTCGTCAATATTCTGGAGCCGGGAGACTCGATTGTTGTTGGCGTCAACGGTGTGTTCGGCGCCCGTATGGCCGATGCCGCCACCAGGGCCGGCGCGGCGGTAACGACGGTTGAGGCCCCCTGGGGCGCCATCATCGACGCCGAAGAGCTTGGCAAGGTAGCCCGGGAACAGAACGCCAAGGCGGTGGCTGTGGTCCAGGCAGAAACCTCGACCGGAGCCCACACGCCGGTCGAACTGATACGGCGCGAGATCGGCCCCGGGCCGCTGCTAATTGTCGACTCCGTTACCGGGCTGGGGGGTGTCCCCCTCGAGGTGGACAAATGGGGTATCGACGTCTGCTTCTCCGCCACCCAGATGTGTCTCAGTGTTCCCCCCGGGCTCGCGCCGATAACTTTCTCCAGCCGCGCCCTGCAAGTCGTCGCCGATCGCACCATGCCGGTGCAATCGTGGTACTTCGATGTCTCGATGATTCGCCAATACTGGGAAGACGGCGAGGCTTCCCGTTCGTACCATCACACTGCCCCGATTTCGATGATCTACGGACTGTGGGAAGGTCTCCGCCTCGTGCTGGAAGAGGGCCTCGAAGAGCGCTGGAACCGGCATCGTGAGGTCGGCGAGTTCCTGCAAGGTGAGCTGGCCGACATGGGATTCGATTTGTTCGCCGCCGAGGACTATCGCCTACCGCAGTTGACTTCGGCCCGGCTTCCCCCGGGCGTCAAAGACGACTTGCGGCAGGTGCTGCTCAACGACATGGACATTGAAATCGGTGGGGGCCTCGGGGAATATGCCGGCAAGATCTGGCGAATCGGGCTGATGGGCTTCGGGGCTCGCAAAGAGAACGCGTTGCGACTCATTCAGGCGTTGCGAGCGGTCATGTAGCGATGTGACCGGGTAACGGCACCATGCAAGGGGCCGCCCGGTCCCGGCGATCCTGAATAGCGGCCTCGGCGGGCCTTCTCTCGTTAGGGCGTGAGTTTGACGGCGACCCGCTTGCCCCAGCGACGCAACCGGGGCTGTACGTGCCGGGGACTAGAACGGTCGGCAGTCCACGGAGCGTATGGCGCCATTGTCAGCTCTGCCAGGTCGAGCAGCACGGTGTCATAGTTCACCCTCCA
>JAUXLW010000036.1 GCA_030623545.1 Acidimicrobiia bacterium
CCTCATCACCGGAGGCGGCGGAGTCGGAAAAACGACCATCGCCGCCGCCCTCGGGGTCGCAGCGGCCGAAGCCGGTCACAGAACGCTGGTGCTCACCGTAGATCCCGCCCGCCGCCTGGCGTCCGCACTGGGCCTCGAGGAGCTGACCAACCAACCAAATCCCAATCCCAAGCAACAGGGCCTTTACGCTGCGATGCTGGATTCGGCCGCATCGTGGGACGCCATTGCCCGCCGCCACGCACCGCCGGATGTGGCCGAGCGGTTGATCACTAATCCCCTTTTCGAGGCGGTAGCCCACCGGTTCCCCTCGGGCCAGTCCTATGCGGCAGCCGAGGAAATGGTCACCCACCTGGAAAGCGGCGAGTGGGATCTGGTGGTGGTAGATACGCCGCCGGCTGCCGGAGGCATCGAGTTTTTCTCAGCCGCTGCCAGGATGCGCGAACTAGTGGGTGGACGGCTCCTGCGGTGGCTCACAGGCGCCAGGCTCCCCGGCCGACGGGGCTTGTTCAACTTCGCCGGCCGTCCCGCCCTGCGGCTGGCAGACGCCCTCCTGGGGGGGCCGCTCCTCGAACAAGTGGCCGAGTTCCTATTCGACTTGCGCACCACCTACGACGGCATCAGCGCCAAGGCCCTCGACATCGACGCTCACCTGGGCAGAGCCCACGCGGTGGTGGTCACGACGACCGACGCCGGCCCCATACGGGAAGCCCGGCGCTTCTACCAGGAGGGGCTCTCACCGGCGCTCGTTGTTTTCAACCGCAGCCTGCCGACCGCGTGGGCGGACGAAGTGGAACCGATCGAGGATGGAAGAGCCGCCACCGCCCTCAACCACAACCTCAACCGTTGGGGTGTGGAAGTGCGCCGGCAGACCGAGGTCCAGACAGAGTTCGCGAGTCGATTTCCGACTCCGCTTGCTTCGGTGATGTGGATGCCGGAATCTCCGGTGGATCTCGAAAGCCTGGGCCGCCTGGTGGTCGACGCTCATGACCTGAACCTGAAGCTACTGGGAATCTGAGGAGCGGGAACAGGTGGCGGGGTCTGATGAGTGTTCTGAACATGAAGAAGATCGCCCGCATCAGCGGAACCCTGCTGGTGGCGGCCGCGGCGGGCAGGTCAGGCCGCGACGGTGGCAGTCACGATTGGGGAACGGTAGGCGCGGCAGCCAATGCCTTGGCTCCCAGCAATTCCTTGAGCTCGGCGTAAAGAGCACTGCGGGGCTCAACCCGGAACTCCTCACCAAGGCGCAATACCTTTGTCTCGCCTTTCTCGTTGGTCATGTGAAGGAACACCGGGGCAACCCCCGGGTGGTTGGCTAGAACTGCCTTCAGCTTGTTGACCATGGTCTGAGAAAGAACGGCTGCCGGAACTCGCACCTTGAGCGCCTCATCGGTCCGCAGGTCTGGTTCGGCCAGCCGGGCTGCTACGACCTTGACCTCATCGCCCCGATGATCCAGGCGCCCGTTCACGATGAGGATCGCATCCTCCCTCACCAGTGGCCCCACTTCGGCCACAGTCCTGGGAAACAAAATGACCTCAACCGATGCCTCGAGGTCCTCCAACTCGAAAAAGATCATCGGATCACCGTTGCGGGTGTACCGACGGGTCACTGATGCCACCATGCCCCCAACCGTCACCTCCGTCTTGTCTTTCATCTCCCACAGCTCGGCAACCTGCGCCGAGACAAGGCGTTGCAGCGCGTCCTTCACGCCCAGGAGCGGGTGATCGGAAATGAACAATCCGAGCATCTCCTTTTCGAAACCCAACAGGGTGCGCTGGTCCCACTCTGCCTCGGGGATTTCAAGCGGCGACAACTCCAGCGCCGCATCGTCTCCGCCAAACAGGCTGTACTGGCCCGCTTCTTCGGCCTTGCGACGGGTCACCGTCGCCTCCAGGTGCTGCTCGAACACCAGGGTCAGCCCCCGCCGACTGTGGCCGAGTAGATCAAAGGCGCCGGCCTTTATCAGAGACTCAATCGTGCGCTTGTTGAGGACTGCCAGGTCGACACGGTTGATGAAGTCGCCAAAGTCCGAGAAAGGACCGTTCTTATCGCGCTCGGTGAGAATCGCTTCCACCACGCCCTCGCCGACGTTGCGGATCGCCGAAAGGCCGAAGGGCACCGCACCGTCCCGGGCCACAAAGTCCATTTCCGAATGGTTGACGGACGGAGTGAGGACTTCGACACCCATGGAGCGGCATTCGTTCAGGTACAAGGCTGTTCGATCCTTATCCCGCTTGGTGCCGGTGAGCAGCGCCGCCATGTACTCAGCCGGATAGTGAGCCTTGAGCCAGGCGGTTTGGTAAGCCACAAGCCCGTAAGCCGCCGAATGGGACTTGTTGAATCCGTAGCCGGCGAAATGCTCGATATAGCCGAACAACTCTCGGCCCAGCGCCTCGGTGTAGGAGTTAGCGACGCACCCCTTGACGAATTTTTCCTCCTGCTCGGCCATAACTGAGGGGATCTTCTTTCCCATAGCCTTGCGGAGCGAGTCGGCCTCGGCCATGGAGAAACCCGCCATCGTGCGAGCCACCTGCATCACCTGTTCCTGGTAAACCATGATGCCGTAAGTCTCAGAGAGCACCGGCTCGAGGTCCGGATGGGGGTACTCGACCTTCTCGCGCTTGTTCTTGCGATCGGCATATTTGTTGTGCATGCCGGCCCCCAACGGCCCTGGACGGTAGAGGGCGTTGAGCGCCACGATGTCTCCGAACTGATCCGGTTTCAGGTTGCGCATGAGAGCCCGCATCGGCCCGCCTTCGAGTTGGAACACTCCGATCGAATCGCCGGCCTGCAACATCTCGAAGACCCTGGCGTCGTCGAGGGGAACGTTGTCGATGTCGATCCGCTCACCGGACGTGTCGTAAATGATCTCGAGGGCTCGCTCGATCGTCGAAAGGTTGCGCAACCCAAGGAAATCCATCTTGAGCAGACCCAGGGCCTCCACGGCATGCATCTCGTACTGGGTGACAACCTCAGCTCCATCCCCCTTTTGCTGAAGCGGAACAATCTCGGTGAGAGGCATAGGAGCGATAACCACCGCCGCGGCATGAATCGAATCCTGGCGGCGCAGCCCCTCGAGGCCGCGTGCGGTCTGCACCACCCTGGCGGCGTCACCGTCGGTCGCCATCAGGTCTCGCAGACCCGAAGCGTTGGCGTGGAAATCACGGGCCTGCGGTGTGGCGTCCTCACCGGGAACATTGAGGCACTGGTCGAGTGTGGCCTCGATACCGAGGATGGGTGGAGGCATCAGTTTGGCGACCTTATCCCCCAGGCCGTATGGGAAACCGAGCACGCGGGCCGAATCGCGCAGGGCTTGCCGCCCCTTGATCGTCGAGAATGTGACGACCTGGGCGACGTGATCGGTGCCGTACCGCTCGGCGCAATACCGAATCACGTCCGCCCGATATCGCTCATCGAAATCCATGTCGATGTCTGGCATCTCCCGGCGACCAGGGTTCAAGAATCTCTCGAATATCAGACCGTATTCGAGAGGGTCGAGGTCGGTGATGCGCAAGCAGTACGCCACGATGGATCCAGCCGCGCTTCCCCGGCCGGGCCCAGTCCGGATACCTCGCTCACGGGCGTAGCGGATGAGATCCCACACGATCAGGAAGTAGGCGGGAAAGCCCATATCGCCGATCACTTGCAACTCGTAGTCGACCCGCTCTGCCACTTCCACCGGGAGTGGATCGCCGTAGCGCTGACGAGCGCCGGTCTGGACGAGCTCTGCGAGGTATGAGGCTTCGGTCTTTCCGTCGGGAACCGGGAAGCGGGGCAGCAAGATCTCACCCATCGGAATGTTGGTCTTTACCCGCTCGGCGACGAGCAGAGTGTTGTCGCAGGCTCCGGGATAGTCGTCATCGCTGAACAGGGTCCGCATCTCTTCTGCACTCTTGAGGTAATAGCCGGTGCCGTTGAATCTGAACCGATCCGGCTCATCCACAGTTGCGCCCGTCTGGATGCAGAGGAGGACGTCGTGAGCCTCGGCTTCGGAAGGGTGGGTGTAGTGAGAATCGTTGGTTGCGAGGAGGGGCGCACCGATCTCGACGGCGATCTGAACCAGATCCGGCAGTACCTTGCGCTCTGCCGAGATCCCGTGGTCCTGAATCTCAATGAAGAAATTGTCGCGACCGAAAATGTCCTGGTACATCCCGGCTGCTTTCTTGGCAGCCTCGTAGTCCCGACTCAGGCCGGTGTTCCCTTCCTCGCTCGAGGCGTCGGGGCCGAGTAACTGGGCCACTTCACCGCCAAGACAACCAGAGGTGGCGATGATCCCTTCGGAGTATTCGGCCAGCAACTCCCGGTCCATGCGCGGCTTGTAATAGAACCCTTCGAGGTAGGCCCGGGACGCAAGCTGCATCAGGTTCCGATATCCGGTTTCGTTCTCGGCCAACAGAATCATGTGATACCTACGGTCCTCATGCCGGGGGGGCCGGTCGAACCGGGAGCCGGGAGTGACATAGGCCTCGATGCCGATGATCGGCTTCACGCCTGCTTTCTGAGCCTCCTGGTAGAAGTCGATCGCACCGTAGAGAACGCCGTGATCCGTGATCGCGATGGCGGGCTGCTCGAGCTCGGCGGCCCGTTGCACGACATCTGCCACCCGCGCTGCACCGTCGAGCATCGAAAACTCAGTATGCAGATGGAGGTGAGCGAAGGACATTAAAACTACACGCCTGTGATTAGGCGCCCATTAAAGCCGACGCAACGCTTCGGCCCAAAGTGGACTCTACGGAGTAGCGCTTCTGAGCATGGTGGGCTCCGACACTCGTGCTCTGTCCAGTAACGTTGCCGATGTTGAGGGCGAGTCAGAGGCGGCGCTGGGAAGGACGCAGGACGAAGGCGCACTTGATGTGCATCGAGGACGAGGACGCATCCAGCGGCGTCACCGGCCGCCATGAACGCGCCAAACGTTACTGCGTCAGACCAGGAGACTACGTGTCGGTGGACTATCAGGATCAGCTTTGTCGAGAGGTGCGGTGAGCACTCTCGGGGTTCTTACGGGTGGGGGCGATTGTCCCGGCCTGAACGCACTGATCCGCGCCGTGACAGTGCGCGCAATCGAGCTCCACTCAACTCCGGTCGTGGGGATCCTCGACGGATGGCGTGGGTTGATGGAGGATCGGACCCGTCCTCTAGCCCGCGACGATGTCCGCGGCATTCTCGCCAGAGGTGGCACCGTGCTCGGGACCTCCCGCCAGGACCCATACGTCCACGGCGACGGATACGACAGCTTGCGCCCGACCATTGAGGCTCACGGGATCGAAGCGCTCGTCGTGGCTGGAGGCGACGGCACCCTCCGCACCGCCCTCCGGCTTTACGAAGAAGCTGGTCTTCCGGTCATAGCCGTGCCCAAGACAATCGACAACGACATCGCGGCGACCGACGTGACGTTTGGGTTCGACACCGCGATGAGCATCGCGACCGACGCCGTGGATCGCATCACCACCACTGCAGAATCGCACAACCGGGTCATGCTGGTGGAGGTGATGGGTCGCACCCGGGGCTGGATTGCGGCCTATTCCGGTATTGCCGGCGGAGCCGACGCGATTCTCATTCCAGAACACCCTTACGACCTCGACGAGATCTCCCGCATTATCAAGACTCGCCATAGCGGCGGCCACACGTACTCGGTGGTTGTAGTGGCGGAGGGAGTCGATCCGCCACCGGGGACCGAACTGGAGCTACCGATCGACAGCTTTGGCTTCAAGCGGCTGGGTGGTGTCGCCTATCCGATCGCTCGAGAGCTCGAGCGCCTTACCGGCTTTGAAGCCCGGGTCACCGTGCTCGGCCACCTGCAGAGAGGCGGCACGCCGACAGCCCAAGACCGGGTTCTGGCGACCCGCTTTGGAATAGCCGCCGCCGACCTTGCCGCGGCCGGCAAATTCGGCACGATGGTCGCCGCCAGGGGAACCGAGATGATCCCGGTTCCCCTGGCGGAAGCCTGCCGGGATATCCGGGGAGTGGATTCCGAGCTTTACGACGTAGCCCGGACCTTCTTCGGCTGAAAGGTGGATCCGCAAACTGCCGCCGATTCCTTTGCCCGTCGGCTGCGCGAGTCCGCGCGCAAGGAACGGGCCGTTGAGGAGCAAGCGTACCTCAAGAGTGACCTCCAGCACCTCGGGGCGTCGGTGCCCCAAATCAGGGCCGCCGCCAAGGACCTTCATCGCTCAGCTCCCGACCTGAGCCACGCTCAAGTCGTCGAGCTCGTCCGGACCTTGTGGAAACGGCCCATTCATGAGTGTCGGGTCGGGTGCGTTGAGTTGTTGTGGCTCTATCGCGACGAACTCCGCCCAACCGATATGGCGTTGCTAGAGAAACTGTTGCGGGAGTCAAAGACCTGGGCGCTGGTCGACAGCCTGGCGGTCAACGTCACGGGAGATCTGGTGGAGCGCTACCCGCAGCTCGGAAGCGTCCTCGATCGTTGGGCCCGCGATGACGATTTCTGGATCCGCCGCTCGGCGATGTTGGCCCTGCTCAAACCGTTACGCCGGGGAGAGGGCGATTTCGAACGCTTCGCCGGCTACGCCGACGCCATGCTGGAGGAGAAGGAATTCTTCATCCGCAAAGCGATCGGCTGGGTGCTTCGAGAAACGGCCAAGAAGCAGCCCAACCTCGTGCACGAGTGGCTGGTGCCACGGACGAGCCGAGCCTCGGGCGTAACAATGCGCGAGGCAGTGAAGCCACTGTCTACCGAGCAGGCCGAAGCGCTGATGGCGGCCTACCGAGAACGGAAGCCCTAAATCGCTCAGGGATGTGCTCTCCCGTAGGGCAATCGTAAGTTGTTGCTGCGGGTGATGGTCAGCCGGATGACTCGACGATTCGCTTAGCGTTGGCAACCGTCTTGTCCAGCACCGCTTGCGCCCGCTTCCGCATCATCAACGGCCACAGAATGGCGTTGACGGGCGCGAGGAACCAACGCGGCTGCATGGCCATCGAGATTGTCAGCCGAGTTTCATCGTCGGTGGGGGTGAGCTCGATCCCGAGATGGAGCTTCATCTTGCCGTCATCACCGACGTGTGCCTGACGTCGCGTCGGCTCGAATTCCGTCACCCGCCATTCGCTCTCCCCGAGGAAGGGTTTGATGCCGCCATATTCCTTGTACACGTAACCGACGCCGAACTCCCCACTGCCCACATCCACCATGCGCTCCGTCGCGTCGACGAAGTCGGGGTATCGACTTGGATCCGACATTAGAGCCCAGATGGGCTCGGGTCCGGTGGCGATCTGTATTGACGCGGCAACTTGTGCCATGGCTTTCACCCTCCTCTCGGATTCGACCTTCGATTCGACACTACCGATTCTGTGGAGCCCCGTCGTGCTCCCACGAAGATGTGGTTGCCGGACGTGGGTCTACCCATCACCATTCGATATCTCGGCGAGTTCGTCCAAGGATCCGACCGCCGGCTTTCCAAGCTCGGCAAGTGAGGCGGCCAGGTCGGCAGGTAGCGGTGCCACCGTCTCCACGATCTCCCCGGAGAGCGGATGGAGAAACGAGAGCCGCCATGAATGGAGCCAGGGCCGGGCGACGTCGGCAACGGGCCCACCGTAGGTTCTGTCTCCCACGACCGGGTGATCGATGGCTGCCAGGTGGACCCGAATCTGGTGCGTACGGCCGGTTTCCAAAGTCAGCTCGAGCAGCGTCTGAGCTTCCCAGGAGGCCAGCCTCCGATAATGGGTCCGGGCCGGCTTTCCGCTCGCGGATACCCGGCGGCGCATAGGTTGGGATGGATCACGATCGATGGCAGCTTCAATAGTTCCGGTTCCGACCTCGACGGCTCCATCCACCATCGCTAGATAGCGTCGCTCGAGCTTTCTGGCAGCAACGAGGCTCTTGAGAGCCGCGTACGACTCGCTGGTTTTGGCCATCACCAGGAGGCCGGAGGTGCCCTTATCGAGCCGGTGCACCATCCCCCAGCGACCCTCCTCACCCACGCCTTCCACCTGCGGCCACCTATGGAGAAAACCTGCCGCCAGGGTGGCCCCGGCGTGGCCGGCTCCAGGGTGGACCACTATCCCGGCCGGCTTGTTGACTACAGCCAGATGCTCATCCTCCCAGATAACTTCGAAGTCGATTGGCTCGGGAGCGAGGGCAGGCCGGGCCGGCGGGAGCTCGAATTCGAGGGCGGCGCCCACCCCCACCCGGGTTGACGGCACCAGGGCGATCGCCTGATTGAGCCACACGCTGCCCGCTTGTACCAGGGCATGCGCCTGCCCCCGGCTTATCTCCGCCAGTTGCGCAACGGCCCGGTCCAGGCGCTCCCCGTCGAGATCGGCGGGGACAGTGAAGATCACTTCGCTCGAAACGCGGTTGCCACGGCCATCAACACGGCGATAGTGATGGCACTGTCCGCCACATTGAAGGTCGGCCAGAAGCTGAAGTCGATCCAGTCGACCACTCGCCCATCGAAAAAGCCGTCGCCGCGAAACACCCGGTCGACGAGGTTCCCGGCCGCCCCGCCAAGTACCAGGCCGAAAATGGCTGCTTCAGAGCGATGTTCGGTCGAAGCACTGACCCGCAGAAGCAAAAGGATGGCCACTACGGCGATGATTGCCAGCAGCACGCCGGCATTCTGGAGCGTTCCGAAGGCTGCTCCCGAGTTGCGAACCACGCGGAATCGCCAGAAATCCCCGAAGACGCTGATTGGCCCATCGGCCAACGCTTCCAGCGCCCACCACTTGGTTAGCTGGTCCACTACGAGGACAGTCGCCGCAACCGCTACCGCCAGCTTGCGGTTGGTCACCGTCGGGACGAACAGCTCACGCATGTGGTCGCGTATGGAAGCACTGAGAGCCGGGCGACGGGAATGACGGCTCCGCACACCTCGCAGTTCCCATACCTGCCCCTCTTGATGCGCTCCTCGGCGTGCTCCACTTTGCGAAGCAGGTCACGAGCGTTCTCGACGAGTGCCAGCTCTTTCTCGTACTCGAAGGCCATTGTTCCGCCATCTACCGAATCAGCATCGGGATTGCGCTCGGAGGCCGTCTCGTTGAGGCGAGCCTGCTCCCTTTCCTCCTCCAGCTCAGAAATCATGGACGACAACCGCTCTCGCTCACCCTTGAGCTGGTCCTTGAACCGGGTGACGGTTGATTTCGCAAGCTTTCGCGCCATGATCATCTCTCTTGACGTCAATCCGGGCTTCCGGAGGGCGTTTTACGACCATTCAATCCCAAGATCGGCCGGAACAGTAGCACGACAACAAGAAAAGTATGCTTCCTATTCCACTAGGCGATAACCCCGACGGAGTAACTATTCCTGTGCTTGTCGTTCCGGGCGCCTCCCGGCGTGAAGTGGTAGGGGTGCACGGTGATCGTCTCAGGGTGCGAGTTACGGCTCCGCCCGAGAAGGGCCGCGCCAATGAGGAAGTGGCGGTATTGCTAACGGAGCTTTTCGGGGTTTCAGCCAGCCTGGCTAAGGGGGGATCGAGCCGGCGCAAGCTGTTTCTACTCGAAGGAATCGATAAACCTCGAGTACGCCGGATACTGGATGAGTTAGAAGTTCGCTGAACCAGCTGCGGCCGCTCAGCGCACCTTCTCCTCCACCACGGAGTGGGGAGGGGTCGGGGGTGGGTCGTTCCCAACAACGGCAGTCGTGAGAGAGCACTGATCCGGGAAGGATCGTTGCTGC
>JAUXLW010000131.1 GCA_030623545.1 Acidimicrobiia bacterium
AGAACAAAGAAACCCGACGGATGCGGTACCAACGCCTCACTAACGTTGCCGGAGTGGTGCTGCAGGCGGTCCATTGCGGTGCGGATGTTGGGATGAAGTGGCATCGCCAAACGTTGCGCAACCTTTGGCGAAACATCATCAGCATCAACCAGGACCACCCGGAGGCGGCGATCTGCCAACTCGCCGGCGATCGCAACGGCTATTTCTGTTGCCCCCACGCCGCCACCAGCCCCACCCACCACAAGCAACCGGCCTTTGTCCGGGGCGGCCGGGCTGTCGTCACCTTCATCCAGACCGGCGACCAGCTCGGCGAACTCCTCATCAACTTCACGCGAGGCCGCAAGATCGACAATCGTCGCAATGAACTGCTCAGGCGTCGCGACGGTGCTGATCACTGCATCAACCCCCAGTGAGTGTAAGCGGCGCTCCCCTGCCGTCTCCTCAAAAACTCCGAGCACCTTCCTATCCCGCCGCTGAACCTCGCGCACAAAATGCGCAGACAGGAAAGATGTGATGTCGTCAATAACCAGGACGTCATAAGCCTCGTCGAAAGCGTCTTCCGGATGCATCACCCGCACCCTTACCCTGGCGCCACCGTGGTCGGCAACAAACCGGTGGAGGCCGAGCGACCAGTCACGACTCGAGGCGGCTATGCCGATCGATACGTCGCTCATGAACGTCCGCCCGTGATGCCCGGAGTAGGCGCCGGCGCCCCGGTCGATCGAACCAGGTCCAGCGAGCCGGAGCTCATGGCTGCAGCAATCTCCAGGGCCTGGCCGTCGCCCACCGCCACCACGACGGCGAATTCGCTAGATCCTCCGAACGAAGAGCTCGTGCCAAGTATCTCGATCACTTCTATCCCGGTGACCACATATCGAGCCTCGTCGTCGACGGTGGCGATGACATCGACCAAATCCCCCGCCTTGAGCCGGTCGCCAACGGCGCGTAATGAGTCGATGTCGATCGACATCTCCCGGAGTCCCGGCGCTGCTGTAGCCGGGCGCAAGTCTGAAGGTCGTAAAGGCTCGCCCCTGGCCACCGCCCTTGCCAGCCGCGAGCCGACAAGGCTCTCGGCCTGGGGCTCGGTGAGCAAGCCCCCGGAGATGGAATCTATGTCACCCACCTCAGCGATCTCGAAGGAGGCGACGAGCAGCTCCTCACCCGCGGCCAGGTCGCGGGCGGCGATAACTACTCGCAGAACATCGTCGCCTGATCGAAGGAAAGCCAGATTGAGGAGCAGCGCAAGCAGGCCGGCCAGGATCATCACGACATGGCCGAGAGAAAGCCTGCCGAGTAGTGACCGTCTGGGGGGCGGCGCGGACGCCGGTGCGACATTGCGTTCAGTCGCGGAATCAGTCAAAGCCACTCCGCCTCCTCGAACATTGACCCCAAGGTGGTGACCCCACGTGCTTGCCTTCCAGACATTGTAAACCCGCCTCACCGGGCCTGAATCCGGGGACCCGGGCCACAGTCCCCCGCTCAGGATTGTATCATGCTATATTGTGTCAAGTCACTTAAAACTCAGCAAAATAAGGTGAGGATAGACATGCCGGAAGAGATGCCACCCATTCTCGACACCGCCCTGGCGGCGGAGCTGCTCAACATGAACGTCGATGTTGTGCGGCGAATGGCCCGGGAAGGCGAGCTGCCCGCCTACCGCTTGCCGGGAGCCCGCTCTTTCCGCTTCTTTCGCGACGAGCTCATGGAGTACGTGAGGAGCTTTCCGGTCCACCCCGCAGACGGGCAGGAAGAAACGTCTGAGACTCCGGCCGGGTAAGGCTCAGTCCGCCAACGCCCAGGCGACATCCTCCAGACGCAACACCCATTCCACCGCGTCGATGTCGGAAAGGATGACGTGATCCTTCCCGACCGCGACGATGAGCCCTGCCACCTCGGCTGCAAGTGCCGGGGACCACACGGTCACCCGGCGGGAAGACAGCTCATGTTCTAGCAGTCGGGCTCGCATTGTTTCAGACCCGCTCCGCGGTGACTTGCCACCCGCACTGCTGCGCTGATCGACCCGCAAGACGACGCCGGGGGTGAGGTGGACATCAACCAACCCGCTGCTCGTCATGAGTGAGGCGACTTCACCCCGGGCAAACTCGAGCCGGCCCTGGATCTGCCTATCGCCGGCTATAACCGTGACCAGATCTCCCCGGCTCATCAGCTCGACGGCCACGTCGCCGAGCTCCCTGCGGCGCATCTCGACAGAGGCTGCGTCCTGCTCGAGCATCTCGGCTTCGAGTCGCATCTCATTCCCCACCCGCTGTCTCAGCTCGCGGCCCAGGTCGTCGAGGGTTCCGTCCCCGTCCATTCCCCCACCATATACTCCACCCGACTCCGCATCCAGAGGCCCCCATGACCGGAACCGAATGCCCGGCCTGCGGAGAAACGGAACGCCTGTCGGGCGACCGCGACGGCGAATTGATCCACCTGCAGTGCGGGGCGTGTGGAGAGAAATGGGATCGCAACCTCGATCCGGTCTGTAAGCGATGCGGGGGCACCGATATGCAAGCGGTGCCAAAGGCGATCGTCGAGAAGAGCAGGGGCACCCAACTATCGGTAGTCGGGATCCGCACGGTCCACCTCTGTTCGATATGTGACGCCGCGACCCTCGAGACCTATCACCGCAATCGGCCGAATCCGCTAATGCCCGATCAGCTGCCGACCGCTAACGGCTGAACGCGGTCCGCAATTGAGAGTTGAGAGTGTTGTCGCTGGCGAACACCACCAACACTTCGGCGCCATCACTCTCAATCAACGAGAAGCTGTTGGATGGCACCATCGCCTCCTGGTACTCCCTGAACGCGGCGACTAACTCGGCGGCGTCTGCCGTCGCGTCGCCCCGGTAGGCCAGTACAAAGACAGCATCGTCCCTGCCTCTGTTGTAAATGCGGAGCCGGTCTCCACCCCAGCCGGCTGCGGCCACCTTGGCCTGCTTCTGACCAATCACCTCACTCAACAGGAGCTCGAGATCCTTCTGACCCATGCTGGAGTCGAGATATATCTCATACCCGTCCAATTCGAGCTCGGGCAGATCAACCGGAAGGGGTTGTTCATCACCCAGGTATTTGTCGTAATCGAGGATCTGCTCAGACGACTCGGGCAGGTCGTCAAAGAGATCGTCGATCCGATCCAGTCCCACTCGTTGGTGGAAGAAGAACCCGTCGAGATAGGGGGCTTGCAAACTGCTGACGAGATAGCCGGGCAGATCGGCCTGTATCGCCTCAACCTCGGCCAAGGACGCAGAATACTCGGCAGCCCACGCGAGCCGCTCCGACGTCCCCAGGTTCTCGATATATGTCAACTCCCGCAACAAAGCATCGCCTTCGATCACGGCGGTGGCCACATAAGCCAGGTCGCCTTCGAGATCCTCGGAACTGTCGAGCAGCCCAAAGTGTTGGTCCTGCAAAGCATGCGTCAATTCGTGGACGACCACAGACGCGGACTGGGGCCCCAGCTCCTCGCCATCCACCCGGACGACGAGCTCATTTGTATCAGGGTCGTAGAAGCCACCGGTGCCAGTTGAAAACAGCGTGTCGTAGGTGTCGCGAAGGTCGGCTTCGGGCCCGATCACTCCCAGGAGGCGAAAAATCGCAGTCTGGGCATCGACCTCTTCCCCAGTGAGCTCCTCAGCGAGAAGCTCAATGATGCGAGCCTGGTAGTCGGCGTCGTCGAGAAGAATCACGTCCACAGGCTCGAGAAAGGCCAGCCCACGAATTTGCTGTGCCTCGAGAATCAAATCGTCGATCTTGGCTCTGATTGCCGCCGCCACAGCATCGTCAACCGTGGTCTGCGTGGTTGCGGGGCCCGGCGCGGTGGTGGCAGGCCGGGCTGGAGCTGAAGTTGAAGTGGGGACAGAAGTAGTCGAGGGACGGGTAGTTGAAGAGCCGGTCCGCCCGCCACAAGCGCCGGCAACCAGCGCGACCGCCAGGGCACAAGCTGCAAAGGAAATACGGGGCATCCAGATTCTTCGGAGTCGGTCGACGGGACTTGAGGATGGTACCGGAAGGCTCTACTAAAGCGGCCCGGCCAACCTACCGAATCATTCAGTTGAGCCCATGAAGGGTATGAGGTCATATGTCTGAAAAATATCGCTTAGTCACCAGGAGCGACTTCGACGGACTCGTATGCGCGGTGCTGCTGAAGGAACTCGATGTGGTCGACGACATCCTGTTCGTTCATCCCAAGGACATGCAAGACGGGCTGATCGAAATCACCGAGCGAGACATCACCACCAACCTCCCCTACGTCTCCACCGCCCACCTGGCTTTCGATCATCACCACTCCGAAACGCTTCGGGTGGACGGCCCGGCCGACAATCACATCATCGATGACGCCGCTCCCTCCGCATCACGAGTGGTTTTCAACCACTACGGCGGGGCGGAGCAATTCCCCAACATTGCCCCCGACATGATGGAAGCGGTTGATAGAGCCGACTCTGCCAGGTATGAGCTCAACGACATCATCTTTCCCGAGAAGTGGGCATTGCTGAACTTCGTCATGGATGCCAGAACGGGGCTTGGTCGCTTCCGCGATTTTCGTATCTCCAATTACCAATTGATGATGAATCTCATCGACGCCTGCCGCGACCATGACATCGACCAGATTCTCGAACTGCCAGATGTCAAGGAACGGACCGAGCTCTACATGGAGCACGATGGGCCGTTCAAGGACCAGATCAAGCGCTGCTCCACCCAGCGCGGCAACGTCGTGCTGCTCGACCTGCGCTCAGAAGACGTGATCTTCGCCGGCAACCGATTCATGATCTACGCCCTCTACCCCGACTGCAACGTTTCCGTCCACATCCTGTGGGGCAAACAAAAGATCAAC
>JAUXLW010000154.1 GCA_030623545.1 Acidimicrobiia bacterium
GCCTTCCTGAATTTCGGTGTGGCAGCTGCCCTCGCGGTGCTGCAGCTGGTAGGGGTCACCCTCATCCTCTGGGCCTACTCGCGATATCAGGAACGCCGCAGCGTCAGCTTGAGCCTCAAACCGGAAGCCCTGGTGGCGAAACGCCCGGCGTCGGGTCGAGCCCGGCTGATGGTGGCAGGTGTTGTCGTGTACGTCGGGCTGTTACTGGGCACCCCCCTGGTCCTGCTGATCCAACGATCGTTGTCCGTCGACGGCGCCCTCGGCCTGGATTTCTATCGAGCACTCGGCGAAAGCCGGCGGGGCAGCACGGCTTTCATTTCTCCTCTCGAGGCAATCGGAAACTCACTCTGGATCGCGGTGGTGGCAACAATCGTCGCTCTCATTGTCGGAATCAGCGCAGCGGCTGTGATCGCGATGCGACAGAGCCGGGCCTCGAGATTCTTCGACGTGCTCCTGATGCTGCCACTCGGTACGTCGGCGGTGACAATCGGCTTCGGAATGCTGGTAGCTCTCGACTGGCCGGTGGACCTGCGCAGCTTGACGGTCCTCATCCCTCTGGGGCACGCCCTGGTGGCGATTCCTTTCGTAGTTCGCATCGCCGTGCCCGTGCTGCGCTCGATTCGGCCCGAGCTGCGCCAGGCGGCCGCCGTGCTCGGGGCCTCTCCGGGACGGGTTTGGAGGGAGCTCGAACTGCCCATCGCTGCCAGGGCCATGGCAGTCAGCGCCGGTTTCGCCTTCGCCATCAGCCTGGGTGAGTTCGGCGCCACCTCATTCATCGCCAGGCCAGACACCCCGACCCTGCCGGTGGCGATATTCCGCTTCCTGGGCCAACCGGGAGCGATCAACTTTGGCCAGGCCATGGCAATGAGCACGATCCTCATGGCAGTAACCGCACTGGTGATACTCGCCGTAGACCGCTTCAGGGTCGGAGAGCTCGGCGAGTTCTGATGCTGTCCCTGGTGTCCCTCAACAAGCGGTTTGGCCCCATCGTCGCTTTGAGCGACGTGACACTTGACGTGGCCGAGGGTGAAACTCTGGCCGTGCTCGGTCCCAGTGGTTCCGGTAAGTCGACCCTCCTGAGAACCATTACCGGGTTGGAGCACCTCGATTCGGGGTCCATCACGTGGAACGGGAAGGACCTGGCCAAGGTGCCGCCCCATGAACGGGGTTTCGGCCTCATGTTCCAGGACTACGCCCTGTTTCCCCACAAAGACGTTGCCGGCAACATCGCCTTCGGTCTTCGCATGCAGGGATGGGAGCCCGACCGCCAGGATCAGCGGGTCAAGGAAGTATTGGAGATGGTGGGGCTGGGCCAGAGCGGCCATCGCCAGATCGGCAACCTGTCCGGTGGCGAGGCTCAGCGGGTAGCTCTGGCCAGAACGCTGGCACCGGCCCCGGCCTTGCTGATGCTCGATGAGCCGTTGGGATCCCTCGACCGCTCGCTGCGAGAGCATTTGCTTACCGAGCTGCGGGAGATCTTCCAGCGCCTCGAGGCAACCGTCCTGTATGTGACTCACGACCAGGAAGAGGCCCTCACCGTCGCCGACCGGGTGGCGGTGATGGAGAGCGGCCGGCTGATCCAGGCGGCGACTCCGCAAGCTCTGTGGGAACGACCCGCCGAGCTGTTCGTCGCCGAGTTCCTCGGATTCAGCAATCGGTTCGCCGCCGAGGTGAGTGACGGCAAAGTCGATCTGGGGTGGGCTGTCGTACCGGTGGATGCGGCCGACGGACCAACGGTGCTAGTGATTCGGCCCGACGCCCTGCGGGTGGACCCTGCCGGCACCATAAGCGGCCGGGTGGTGGACGCGGCCTTTCGGGGCGATCACTATGCAGCCCGGGTTCGCCTGGCGAACGGAACCCATCTGGAAGTCACCTATCCCACTAGGCCCCGGCCGGGCGCCGAAGCCCGGCTCTCGTTGGATCCAGAAGGGGTCCTTACCTTCGAGAGCTAGCCAGTGATACCGAGCTCGGCCTTCAATTCTTCCAGCTTCTCGTCGGCCTGCGCCAGTGAGACGGCTTCTCGCAGCTCGATTTCGGCGCCCTCGGGCGTGGCCTCCCGCAACTCGGCATGTGCCATCGCCTCGGCCTTGCGCTTCTCAATCTTCTCTTCGACCCGCTCGAGACTGGGGATCTCGTCATCCAACGTCTCGGACATGATCTCGACGGCCTTGTTGACCGACTCCTGCATCTTGGCTTGCTGAAGAGCTCCCAGCAGCTCGAGGCGCCTGGCGGCCAGCTCCTGCAAGCGCAAGGCGTTCTGGCTCACGGCCGACTTAGCCTTCTCGGCCTGGTCCATGGCAGTTCCATACTGGCCTTTGAGACTGTCCAGATTGGACTCAGAGGCCTGCAACCGCATTGCCAGCGACTGGGCCGACCTCGTCCACTTCTCGACGTCCTCGACGTTGCCGGCACTTCTGGCATCCTCGGCCTTCAAGAGGGCCTTCTTGGCCAGCTCGCGAGCGGCACCGACGTTGTCGGCGGCATCCTCGATCTTCGACTCGAGCTGGACTCGATGAGCAACCACCTTGGCTGCCTGGTTACGCAGCTGCTGGTCGCGCTTCCTCGCCTCAGAGATCGCTTGCTCAATCTCTATCTCCGGGTCCATAGCCTGCTCGGCCTTGGACTTGAACAATTGTTTTAGATAGCCCCAGAGACGCTTCATGAAACCCATTACCTGACTCCTAATTAACGGTCAGCCAATCTTAGGGACGGCCCGGGAAGCGGGCCACCCCGGTTTGTTAGCGGCGGGAGCCCCTTCCGCGGGAGACTCCGCTTCCTCTTCTCCGCGAAACCCCGCTGCCACCGGACCGCCGCCTGACTGAACTGCGGCCCCGGCTGGCTCCGCCCATGGGGATTTCCTGGCGCTGGGTGTACCGGCGGTGTTGCCGCGCTTTAGGGCGGGCCCGCCCGAACCCACCAAACCCTCCCGAGGAAGCCGTTGAGCCGAGGATCACCTCAAACGTGTCCATCATGCCGAATCCACCACCTCCGTAGCTCTTGGGAGCCATGGGCGCGGGGATAGGGCGGCCCCCCACGTTGATGGAGCGCGGCTCCGGCTGCTGACCGCGGCGCAGCCGTTCGGCGTCGGCCGAACACACCCGGACCTCACGCTCGCCGGCGCTGGTCCTCAACACGGCGGTTTCCCGGGCCGGCTCGTGAGCAGGATCGAAGAAACAGGTCGCCCGCTCCTTCTCCGGTTCGGGGGGAACCTCCTCGCCATCGCGCAGCGCGACGGCGGCCCGCAACTGCCAGCGGGCCTTGTCGAGCGCGTCTGAGATCGTTTCCATCTGTGGCAAGTTGGTGGTCTTCTCCAGGAGATCGAGAGCATCGGCGTACGTTTTCGAAGCCGATTCGAAATACTCCTGAGCCTCGTGGCTATCGGCCACGCGGATAGCGTCGGACTCATCCAGGATCACATTGGCAATCTCATCGAGCTGATGCTTGATCTCGGTGCGAGCCTCATCGAGGTCATAAACCCGCCGCTCCTTTTCCGACTTGGTCTGCTTGCCCACAACGAAGCCCACCACGGCCACCAGGAGAACCACAATCAGCAGCAGACTCCAGGGAAAGCCGCTCGAGCCGGTCGATGCGCCCGGCGCGGATACACCCGGGGCGAGGTGGTCGGCAAAAAGGACGAATCCGTCGTTGACGTTGCGGTTGAACTCATCAACTGAAGCAAGGCCGGCGGCGTCCAGGTCGGTGATTGAGAACTCGGTGGAATCGGACCCCACCTGCGCCGGCGTCAAAACCACAACGGTGACGGAATCTTCGAACTCGTCGACGATTGCCGCAGCCAGATTCGGTGCCCCGCCACTGGGATTGCTAGCCAGGACCACGGGGGCGAAGTTGAAGCCCCGATCTCTCATCCGCTTGATCAGATCCTGCAGCTCGACCACGTCGACCAACTCGGAACCGGGCTCCACGTAGTAGCCGTCAGAGGCGAGGATTTCGCCGAGCTCGCGTGGCGACTGACCGGCCGCCGGCGCAATGCTGAGGACGGCGAACACTGCCACCAGCAAAGGGAGGAGCCTTCTCATAGCCGCCTTAGGTTACGGAGTGAGTGGGTCTTCCGCCATTGCGCAGCCTGCATAAAAAGGGAGCCTCGTCTTTTGTCGGCCATAACCTCTCTCCCCTGCTGACAGCATGGTCTTGCGGGCGTACCCCGCCGTTTCAGAACCTGGCTGTCGAGGATTCTGTCACAGCCCGCTGATACCTTGGTGGGCATGGATACAACATTCATGACTGAAGAAGTAATCGAGTTCGACGACCCGGTGATCGAGTGCCCACTCTGTGGCGGGATAGTCGATCAGCTGGCACTCACTACTGATTGGGCCGGGTTCGACCCGCCGAGCTGTGCAGACTGCGGCGTGGTGCTGGCTGCTTGAGCCGGTCTAGTGTCCCGCGTCAGGAGTTTGTGCTGATATCGCCGAGGACAGGACTCGGCGTTCATGGCAAGGACGCAGGACGAAGGCATAGTGGGGCTACGTCAAGGA